>NZ_FQUI01000087.1 GCF_900129175.1 Marinitoga hydrogenitolerans DSM 16785 | reverse complement strand
TCATAGGTTATTTTTTTGTCTTCTATATATTTTGATAAAAATGATGGTGAACCACTTTCAAACCAGTAATTTTGAAATTTCTTTTTTTGAAAGAATTTTAATATTGAAAATGGATTATACACATAATGTTCTCCGTCAAATGAAAATCCGTTATAGTATTTTTTCATTTCTTTTAGTAATTCTTCTTTTGTTATATCAAATCTTTTTGCTGTTTCTTTTATGTAATCCTTAAAATATTCTTCGAGTTCATTTTGAGTATATCCAAACATCTGAGAATAATCTGTATCAAGAGATATATCATTTAAATTATTAAGTGCTGAAAAGACTCCTGTTTTTGTGAATTTCGTTATTCCTGTTATGAATACAAATTTTATGTATTCATCTTTTGTTTTTACTTTTTTATAAAATTCTCTTAAGAACGCTCTAAAATCTTCTGCTTTTTTTTTGTCGTTTATATGTTCTAATATTGGTGATTCATATTCGTCTATAAGTATTACTACTTTTTCTTTGTATTTTGCGTTTAATTCTTCTATTAAATGTCCAAATTTTGTTGGTAGATTGTTTTCTATTTTAGGGATTTCATATTTTTTATATAACTTTTCAATTTTTTCATTAAGTGAATCTATAAATTCTTCAAATGTTGTTAATGTATTATCTGACATATCGAGTTTTATTACAGGATATTCTTTAAATTTCCATTTGTTATATATATATGTATCTTTAAATAATTCTTTTTCTCCTTTGAATAAATAATACAATGTTGATACTGTTAAACTTTTCCCAAATCTCCTTGGACGTGATAAAAATATTGGCACTTCAGAACTTACTAATTTGTATATATATTCTGTTTTATCTATATATATAAAATCTCTTTCTATTATTTTTTTATAATCTTGTATACCTATTGGTAATTTTTTCATCGTTTTCACCTCCACAATTGAATTATATCACACTTCAGTGACTTCATTTGCAGATAATACTGGAACTATCCCCGTTTTCTTTAAAACAAAGCCGGGCATTTCTGCCCGGTTTGTTTTTTATACCTTTGAAGGACATTCAAAATTGGTTTTTATAAACCAAATATGTAATTTTATTCCATTTTCTTCTTCTGTTATATATTCAAAATCTTTTAT
>NZ_FQUI01000086.1 GCF_900129175.1 Marinitoga hydrogenitolerans DSM 16785 | reverse complement strand
TATTCTTAAACAACTCAGTGATGAGTTTTTTTCTTGCTATGAAAAATAAGCAGCCTCCGTCAGAAGACATACCTTCGGTAGAATATGGAAGATTATTATACAAATTATTTATCAGATTTTTCTCTGAAAAATCTGACATCATTAAATTAAAAAAATACATCTTTTCATAATTATTTGAGAAGTATTTAATGATTTTATCTTTATCTCCTTTGAATATCAATCTTAAAATATGACTCTTTGTAAAATATGGTTTTTCTATTAATGCACAATATGTTGCGAAAAATAATTCCGGTATTTTTATTTTCTTTTCATTTTTAAATTTAATTATATTTTCCTTAAAGGTTTTATTTATGTGCATCTTATACAACTCATTTTTTATTTCAAACGGATATGTTTTTTTATATGTCAAACCATATTTTTGAATAAATTTTTTTAAATCTATAGCATTTAAAGATTTAGTTCTTAATCTTTTTTTGCTTTTTTTATAAATAAAAAAATACAATCTTTTATTTAATGTATATTCTTCTATTTTGAAATCTGGATATTGTATATTTCCCAGAAGTATTTTTAAATCTGGAAATGTTATCAAAGCATTATAAATAATTTTTAAAAGGCTAAGAACTCTTATATCATTGTTTAATTGTTTTACATTTATAATAGTATCAAGCCAATTAGAAATATAATTAAAATCCTCAAAATAATAACCAGTATAATACTCCAACAAATTTGCAGTATATAATGCTTTCTTCTTATTAATCTTTCTTATCCACCATGTTGCAGAATTTAATCCTGCACATATCATTGCAGGATGATTAAATCTTTTTGCATGTAAAAAACCATTTATAAAATAATCATAAGCTTTATTATATTTTCCTTCAGATAATAACTTTCTGGCTTTTGAATATTCAATTATTGCTTTTTGAACATAACTTTCCTCATATGAATCACCGTAACATTTCAAAACTTCAAAATCTTGATTTAACTTCTCAGCTAAAGCTTTTAATCCAGGTATAATTATTTTTCTTGCATATGGGGAAAGATTGGGCTCTTTCCAAAGTTACTTGAATAAACTGTGATTATGCTTAGATTAGTTTAATTATGTTCAATCAACAGAATTTTATTTTTTAATGTTTCAAAT
>NZ_FQUI01000085.1 GCF_900129175.1 Marinitoga hydrogenitolerans DSM 16785 | reverse complement strand
CTTGTTGTAAAATCATCGCTACTTACTGTGTTTTTTACCAGATCCTCATAGGTTATTTTTTTGTCTTCTATATATTTTGATAAAAATGATGGTGAGCCGCTTTCAAACCAATAATTTTGAAATTTCTTTTTTTGAAAGAATTTTAATATTGAAAATGGATTATATACGTAATGTTCTCCGTCAAATGAGAATCCATTATAGTATTTTTTCATTTCTTTTAGCAATTGTTCTTTTGTGATATTAAACTTTTTCGCTGTTTCTTTTATATAATCTTCAAAATAATATTCCAATTCTTCTTGGGTATATCCAAGCATTTGCGAATAGTCTGTATCAAGAGATATATCATTTAAATTATTAAGTGCAGAAAATACTCCGGTTTTTGTGAATTTCGTAATGCCCGTTATGAATACAAATTTTATGTATGCATCCTTTGTTTTTACCTTTTTATAGAATTCTCTTAAAAATGCTCTAAATTCTTCCGCTTTTTCTTTATTGTTTATATGTTCTAATATTGGTGATTCATATTCGTCTATGAGTATTACTGTTTTTTCTTTGTATTTTTTACTTAATTCTGTTATTAAATATCCAAATTTTGTTGGTAAATTATTTTTTATTGGTGAAATATCATATTCTCTATATAATTCTTCAATTCTTTCATTAAGTGAATCTATAAATTCATCATATGTTGTTAGTGTATTATCTGACATATCGAGTTTTATTACAGGATATTCTTTAAATTCCCATTTGTCGTATATATATGTATCTTTAAATAATTCCTTTTCGCCCTTGAATAAATAATATAATGTTGATACTGTTAAACTTTTCCCAAATCTTCTTGGTCTTGAGAGGAAGGTAGGTATTCCAGAATTTGCTAACTCTAATATATATTTTGTTTTATCTATATATATATAATTTTCTATTATTAGTTTTTTATAATCTTGTACTCCTATTGGTAATTTTTTCATTATAATCATCTCCACATTATTTTTTTCTTAGTATTATTATAGCATAAATGTATCCTACAAAAAACTGTTTTTATATATTCTCACGAGAATAGAAAAAATATTGAAACAATCAACTGAGTCTTTTACCTCATTTGATTAATTCCAATAACCTTTCTTCATTTTCTTTTGTTGTTTTTTTGAGTATTTCCTCTGTTTTTT
>NZ_FQUI01000084.1 GCF_900129175.1 Marinitoga hydrogenitolerans DSM 16785 | reverse complement strand
TATTTCTTTCATTTAGCTCTTCCCTTTCGCTTTTTCTTTTATTTTAACATTTTTATCATTCCTTTGTCAACTTTCTTTGGAAAGAGCCATTTTTTATTAATATTTAAGGATTAAAAATTATATTGTTTTTATTTTTTATATTTTTTAGTGTATAATTTTTGAGTAATAATTTATTTTTGGATGTTGCCAGATGGTACAATTGATAGAATTTTAGAACAGTAAAATAAAAAGGTGTGGTATAAAAATGGATGATAAATTGAAAAAATCGTATGATAAATTATCAAAACATTACGAAAACGATGTTGATACAAAAAGTTTCAATGCTTATTATGAAAGACCTGCAATGTTAAAAACTATAGGAAATGTTCAAAATTTGAAAGTATTAGATGCGGGGTGTGGTGCAGGTTTTTACATAAAATGGCTTTTAAAAAATAATGTTAAAGAAGTTACAGGAATAGATTTTTCTGATAATATGGTTGAATCAGCAAAAAGACGTGTTGGTAACAAAGCAAAGATATTAAATGTGAATTTAAATAAAAAATTACCTTTTGGAGATAAATATTTTGATATGATAATATCCTCTTTAACATTACATTATGTGAAAGATTTGAATTTTACATTAAGTGAATTCAGTAGAATATTAAAAGCCAATGGAAAACTAATATTTTCAATTAATCATCCAATGATGACTTATTTATACTTTAGTTTAGATAATTATTTTGAAGAAATATTATTAGAAGATAGAATAAACAAAGTACCAGTATATTTTTATCATAGATCTTTTAATGATATATTTTCTGCTTTAAACAAAAATAGTTTTCTAATAGAAAATATTATAGAACCAAAACCTACAATCGAATTTAAAAAACAAGATAAAAAAAATTATATTAAATTGAATAAAAAACCACACTTTTTAATTATTAAAGCTATAAAATTAAATGTTACAAAATAATTTAATGTTGACATATATATTTTATATGGTATAATATATATACAAGATATGAATTTTTTATCTAATTATGATTTTTTAAAACTTCTATGTGGACAAGGGGATGATTATATTGGAAAAATTAAGAAAAAAATTTAATTATGTATGTAAACAGGATATATCAGAATTAAATTTGGTTCTCCCACGAAAAGAGTGGGTAATTAGGAAAAAGGCAATTTACCTAAAGCCAAAAAAATAGTAATGGATAAATATTTAAAAGACTT
>NZ_FQUI01000083.1 GCF_900129175.1 Marinitoga hydrogenitolerans DSM 16785 | reverse complement strand
TGGGCACTCCTTTCTTTTGTTTTTTGGCTCAATTCAATGTTTCTACATTGAATCAAGGAGTGCCTTTTTTGCTTCTTACTAATTGGACGTCCTATTTTATTGTATATTATTAATTACGGAATTGTTTCCTCAATTGGTGGTATTATCCTATTTTTAATGATTATGATTGCGTTTTATATATTTTATATTGAAAAAAAAGATAAAAAAATGTTTTTTAATTTTCTGTTTTCGTTGCTATTTTTGTTTCTTGCTACAAGAGATTTTTATTTTATTCCACTTGGAAATCCCCGAGTATTTTTAATAGCAAAAAAGATTTTCTTTTTATCTTTCATTTTAGCTTTTACTTTTTTTCTTAATACTATTAAATTCAAAACAAATGGTACTAAATTTTTCAGTTTGTTCATTAAATTATCTTTATTAATTCCAATTGCTTTTTATATTTCAGCTACTAGTTTTTTTCAACTTATGGAATATTATAATAGATTTTCCTGGATCCCAGCATTTATTTTAATTTATACTATCTTTATTTATAACAAAAATAGTAAATATACCATGCTATTTTCATTTTTAATATTCACCATTATACATGATTTAATACTTGTGTCTTTTCCTATTAAAAATTCAAAATTTTTGCTTTCTTATGGTATTTTTTCCTATACAATTTTTATTGGATTAACGCTTGTAGAAGAGTTGCGAAAAGCTCATATAAAAGTAAAAGAAATATCTTTAAAAGCATTCATAGATCCTTTAACAAATCTACATAATAGAGTGTATTTAGAAAATATACCTTTTTCTGACAATGACACGATAATCTTTTTTGATATGAATGATTTAAAAAAAATAAATGATAAACATGGTCATGATGCCGGTGATAAAGCACTAATTTACTTAGCTAACACTGTAAAAAAAACATTAAGAAAAAACGATTATATTTTGAGATTAGGTGGAGATGAATTTGTTGCTGTAATGAAAAATTGTAGCCCTTCTATAGCAAAACAAAAATTCGAATTAATTCAAAATGAAATAAAAAATTATAAAATACCTCTTTCTATATCCTATGGAATCACAAAATATAAAAACGATATAAAGAAAACATTAAAATCAGCTGATAGATATATGTATAGAATGAAATCTGAAATAAAAAAATCAAAAAAATATAAATATAAATATAAATAAAAAAAGCAGCCAAATGGCTGCTTTTTTGGTGGCGGCGAAGAGACTCGAACTCTTGACACTGCGGGTATGAACCGCATGCTCTAGCC
>NZ_FQUI01000082.1 GCF_900129175.1 Marinitoga hydrogenitolerans DSM 16785 | reverse complement strand
CTCGGAAAGAAACTACTCTCTGAAAGAGATAGAAACTATTATACAATCATCATGGTATATCATATACCCAATTGTATTTATCAAGTATTTTTGGAAGGAATCGCTATTAGGATACAAAATACAAATAAAATTATAGTATATATAAAAATGCTCCAATGTTTGGAGCATTTTTATATTCAAAAGCTTGAAAAAAATTCCATATTGTGTTAAAATAAAAACGGGATAATTTTAATAATGTTAATAATTAAAAAATTTACATTATTAACAAAACTAAGATATATTAATAATGTTAAAATTTTAAGTAATAAACTTTAGTAAAAACAAAAAATAATTATAATATATTCTAATTTGAAGGAGATATATATCATGAGAAAAATCATTAAGAATTTATATAATAATGATATAGTTTTTACATCATTAGGTGGTGTTTCAGAAGTAGGAGCGACTTCTCATTATATTATATGGAAAGGAACAAAAATTATAATAGATGCTGGGATGAGAAGAAATATCGAATTTAAAGATGATTTATTTGAAAATAGGAAGTTACCAGAATTTGACGAAATAGATGAGAAAATAGACTACATTTTAATCACGCACCCTCATTATGATCATATTGGATCTTTACCTATATATAGCGAAAAAATTTCAGATGCAAAAATAATTATGTCAAAAGAAGCTTTAGAAATTACCAAAATAATGATAAAAGACACACGAAAAATTTTAAAAAAAGATAAAAATCGAGAATCAAAATGGTTGAAACCATTTTATGAAACTAATGTATTGAAAAGGTTATATAATAAAATAATAACGATTGATTTTAATGAAGAATATTTTTTAAAAATTTTAAAATTAAAATTATTTCCAACAGCTCATACATTAGGTTCAGCCGCTATATTTTTATATGATAATACTTATAAATTATTGCATACATCAGATTTTGTATATAAAGAAATGTTTATACATAGAAATACACATTTTTTTGATTTGAATAATATCGATACTTTAATAATTGAATCCACATATGCATCTCATAAAAGTAAATCAAAAAATTATAAAGAGATATTAGAAGAGTTAAAAATATTTATAAATAAAATTTTAGAAAACAATGGCTCTATTCTAATACCAGTTTTCTCTTTAGCAAGAGGACAAGAAGTAATTGCTGCTATAAATTTGTTAAAAAAGCAATCATATTTAAAAAAAGGAATACCAGTGTATGTTTTAGGAAAATTATTTCATGAAATTAATATGGTATATGATATAAAATTAGAAGATAAAATAAAGAACAGAAAAATCAAACCACTATCAAAATCTTATACATATATAGATAGTATAGAAAGATTTTTTCC
This sequence comes from Marinitoga hydrogenitolerans DSM 16785, assembly GCF_900129175.1. Classification (NCBI taxonomy): domain Bacteria; kingdom Thermotogati; phylum Thermotogota; class Thermotogae; order Petrotogales; family Petrotogaceae; genus Marinitoga; species Marinitoga hydrogenitolerans. The sequence goes on along the minus strand of NZ_FQUI01000082.1, from coordinate 122 downwards.
GAAACCAGGTTCAATAACAATAGCAACTAGTGCTATGCTTAATAGTTATACTCCTTCTTATCAATTGCTTCCGAAATTTTTAAATGCTCCTAATGGAATAATTTTTGTATCTTACCAGTCAA
>NZ_FQUI01000081.1 GCF_900129175.1 Marinitoga hydrogenitolerans DSM 16785 | reverse complement strand
ACTCCTTCACTACTGAACAGAGACACCCATTCTTTTTTTCTCCTTAGAAAGGAGGTGATCCAGGCGCACCTTCCGGTACACCTACCTTGTTACGACTTAGCCCCCCTCGCTGACTCCACCCTCAATAGCTGCCCTCCTTTCGGTTAGGCTAGCCATCTTCGGGCGTTTCCAACTCGGGTGGCTTGACGGGCGGTGTGTACAAGACCCGGGAACGTATTCACCGCAGTGTGGCTGACCTGCGATTACTAGCGATTCCGGCTTCATGTAGTCGGGTTTCAGACTACAATCTGAACTGGGGTAGGGTTTCTGGGATTCGCTCCACCTTTCGGTCTCGCTGCCCTCTGTCCCTACCATTGTAGCGCGTGTGTCGCCCAGGACATAAGGGGCACGATTACCTGACGTCATCCCCTCCTTCCTCCGCCTCGTCGGCGGCTGTCCCGTTAGAGTCCCCATCTCTACATGCTGGTAACTAACGGCAAGGGTTGCGCTCGTTGCGGGACTTAACCCAACACCTCACGGCACGAGCTGACGACGGCCGTGCACCACCTGTGTGGGCTCCTGATACCGAAGTATCAGGTCCCAACTATCTCTAGTTGGTACCACCCTCATGTCAAGCCCTGGTAAGGTCCTTCGCTTAGCTTCGAATTAAACCACACGCTCCACCGCTTGTGCGGGTCCCCGTCAATTCCTTTGAGTTTCATCCTTGCGGACGTACTCCCCAGGCGGCCCACTTATCGCCTTAGCTTCAGCACGAACGGTACTACCGCTCACACCTAGTGGGCATCGTTTACGGCTAGGACTACCCGGGTATCTAATCCGGTTTGCTCCCCTAGCTTTCGGGCCTCAGCGTCAGGTTTACCCCAGGAGACCGTCTTCACCACCGGCCTTCTTACCTGTATCTACGGATTTCACCCCTACACAGGTAATTCCGTCTCCCTCTAGTAACCTCAAGTCACCCAGTTTCAGACGCAACCCCTTGGTTGAGCCAAGGTCTTTTACATCTGACTTAGATGACCGCCTACACCCCCTTTACGCCCAGTGATTCCGGGCAACGCTCGCCCCCTACGTATTACCGCGGCTGCTGGCACGTAGTTAGCCGGGGCTTTTCTTTATCTACCCTCATCTGTGAGCCATTTCCTACTCACTTTATTGTTCGATAAATTCAGAAGTTTACGTCCCGAAGGACTTCGTCCTTCACGCGGCGTCGCTGGATCAGGGTTTCCCCCATTGTCCAATATTCCCCACTGCTGCCTCCCGTAGGAGTGGGGCCCGTGTCTCAGTGCCCCTGTGGCCGGCCACGCTCTCACGCCGGCTACCCGTCGTTGGCTTGGTAGGCCTTTACCCTACCAACTACCTGATGGGTCGCAGGCAGCTCCTCCAGCCATGCCGAAGCACGCTTTCACCTCTCGGTCTCATCTGGTATTAGCCATCGTTTCCAATGGTTGTCCCAGTCTGGAGGATACTTTCCTACGCGTTACTCACCCGTTCGCCACTAGTACTACTCTCCGAAGAGAGCCTCCTCGTTCGACTTGCATGTGTTAAGCACGCCGCCAGCGTTCGCCCTGAGCCAGGATCAAACCCTCCATCCAAGATTTCGAGTTCGATCACTTAACTCTCTCTTTTTACTTCCGCTGGGTGTCTCTGTTCACTTGTCAAGGAGCTTCTTCCTTATTTCCCTTTTCCTTCTTTTCCTCCCGCGGCTCTTCGTCCGCGTCCGAGTATATATATTACCACCTTTCTCTTGCTTTGTCAACTTACATCTT
>NZ_FQUI01000080.1 GCF_900129175.1 Marinitoga hydrogenitolerans DSM 16785 | reverse complement strand
ATAAATAAAATATATTTACTTTTCAAAGAGCATATAAATAATAATAATAATCAATAACAATAATATAATTATTCTATACTAATTATACGAGGGGAAAAAGGTGAGATAATTCAAATAACGATAAAAGATTTTAATGGAGGTATAAAATGAAAGTAGATGTTTATGGAGCAATTTTTTATGATATTTACATTTATGGTGATGAGCCACATAATTCAAAAATCATAGAAGTTCCAGGAGGATCAGGCTTTAATATTGCATATTTATTATATAAATTAGGATATGAAATTAATTTTAAGGGTTTTTTAGGGAATGACTATAAAGGGGAATATTTAAAAAGAATTATTCCATTTCATCCAGAAGTGAAAAATGAAAAAACTGCGGTATTTATCTCGAAAAATGATATTCCCATAGCTGTTGAAAGAAAAATAAACGAGAGTGAATATAATGATTTAAGGAAAAATGCTGATATAGCAATTATTACTACTGAAATATCAAAAGAAGAATTAAAAAGAATAGAAAAATTAAATTATAAAAAAGTGTTTTTTGATATTGGACCCAGACCTTTTATTTCTAATGGAATATTCGAAAAAGCTTTTATTATTGGAACAGAAAATGAATGTAAATATAGAAAATGTGATGTTATTAAAATTGGAGAAAAAGGTGTAATATATAAGAAAAAAATATTTAGTTCAAACAAAAAAATCGCAAATTATAAAATAGGACTTGGGGATATTTTTGACGGGTTATTTATCGATAATTATTTAAAAAGAAAATCAATAGAATCTTCTATTATTAATGCTATTAAAAGATTAGAAAAAGTTTTAGATATGCCAACAGCCTATAATAAAATAAAAGCATTATAAAAAAATTAAATGTTTGAAATAATAGTATATATTTCCAGATATTCATTCATATTATTAAATTTTTGAAGTGTTAATTTTGAAAGATCTAATTTTATATTTATATCGAATTTGATATTAGAGATTGTTTCCAATATTTTTTTTCTATCTTCTTTTGAATAATATATGGGTTTGTAATATCCAAGAGTTACATGTGGAATTAAAGTAGCGTTTAAAGGGAAAAGACTATCTATTTTGTTATATATATACATTAAATATGTGAAATCTTTTTTTGAAGATGGCATAAATTCTACACCTATAGCAGAATTTCCATGAAATAAACCTATGGAATTAAAACATATGGAAATTGGTTTTAAATGTGTAAAATCGTTTATAAAAATGTTTTTAATTTTTTCCTCTGTTTCTTTCATACATAAATTAATATCCTCTGAATTAAAAGGATTACATAAATCATGAATTGTAATATGGAAAGTTTCAGGTTTCAAAGGTTCAGCCAACAAATATCCGATTTTTGAATATAATTTTTTCTGTATTTCTTGGAGTTTATTTCTTTCTTCATAATTTAGAAATATCAATACAGTATTGCCTGAAAAAGGTATATAATATCCATTTTTATCAACCTTTTTATAAATTCCTTCATTATTCTCCCAATCTCCATTTAATAAATTCTTTTTCGAATTTGCATTTATATCTTTTAACAATTTTATATATTCTTTATAATACATAAAAATCCCTCCTTCCAATGTTTTTATTATGTTAATATTATCATAATTTTACCTTTTCGAAAAATTGCAAAAACATACGTAAATATTAATTTTTTTATTATAAAAGGGGTTCATTATAAATAATCTGATATGAACATGCTTGAAACCGGTTTCATATAAAAGTATAATATGTATGTACCGAAAAATTCAAAAACTTTAAAAGATTTCCGGTAGGGAGTCAAATCAGTAAAAAAGAGCAAAAAGGAAATAATTAGCTATAAAAGAAGCTAATAGTTTGAGAATATTGAAATTC
>NZ_FQUI01000079.1 GCF_900129175.1 Marinitoga hydrogenitolerans DSM 16785 | reverse complement strand
AGATTGGTTTTTATATTTATTAAATTTAATTCTGTTAGATTATTTTGTAGTTTTATATAATTATTCATATTCCCCTCTTCATAAGAATATTCTCAACTAACCTCCTGATACTTGTTTTTCCTTAGTTTTTTGAAAATAATATATTTTCTCTTTTTTATTTTAAAAAGAGTTTATTTTCATCTTTGTCATTACAGATTTATTTATATGATTTTCATTGCTTTATTTTTTTTATTACCTCACTTTTTTATTTATATTTTAATATTTTTATATTTCCTCACCATTCTTTTCTCCTCAAATTCACCCTCTTATGTCCACCAGAATCACTTTTTTTGTGTTCTTACATTCCTTCGTTCTATTTGAGGTATGGTGAGCTTGCTTTTTCTCGTGTTCAGGATTTTCTCCTTATGGGGATGTTCAGCTTTTTGCTTACCTATACATATACTTTTTCTGCTTTGTACTCCTCTTTGTTTTTTGCTATTCTATACATTATTCTTAGCATTTTTAATCCTATTGCTATTATTGCTTGTGCCTTTTTTAGTGGATTTTTTTCTCTTTTTCTTAATTCTTCATACTTTTTTTCATTTCTGTATTGTGCCTTTTTCCTGATTCTCCTGCATAGTATATTATTTTCCTTAATAATGGCCGTCCCCGTTTTGTTATTTTTGTTTTTCCTTTTTGTTGTCCTGAACTTTTTTCATATAGGTTCAATCCAGCTAATTTCCTTATTTGTTTCCAGCTTTTGAACCTTTCTATATCTCCTACTTCTCCTATGAATGTTGCCGCTATTATTGGCCCTATTCCATCTATACTTTCTAAGTATTCACTTAATCCTATTTCTTTCATCAATCTTTTCATTTCTTCTTCTAATTTTTCTATTTGTCTTGTTATGAACTCTATCTCTTCTATTAACATCCTTATTTTTATTTTTGCAGCCCTTTGCCCTTCTTTTACTCCTATTGTGTTTTTTGCTGCTTCATATATCTTTTGCGCCCTATTTTTCCAATCTCTTCCCTGGGTCGCTTTTTTTAAATCTTTTTCTATTTCTTCTATCCCTACTTTTTTTATTTCTTCTGGTATCGCGTATTTTTTTATTATTTCTATTGATCCTTCTGAAAATATGTTTTTGTATATTTTGTTATATTCTGGAAAATATTCATCTATTACTGCTATTGCTGCATTTTTTGCATTTCTTCTTTTATTTACTAACTGCTCTCTACTTCTACTTATTATTCTTAATTCTGCATATTCCTTTTCTGGTAAATACACATCAAAAAATCTTCCATCTCGTATTAATCTCCCTATTATTCCTGCATCTTTCCTATCACTTTTTTCTGGTGAATTGTCGTCTAATTCTTTGCTTTTTTTTACGTGATGTGGATTTACTATTACCAATTCATCTCCTATGCTTTTTAATTTTATTTGCCAGGCTAATGCTTTCCAATAATGTCCGGATGGTTCCATCCCTATTATTACTTTTTTCTTTTTATTCTTTTCTTTTGTTTTTTTTATTTTTTCCTCTAGACTTTTTATCCCTTTTATGTTATTATTTATTTTGAAGGGTTTTATTACATCTATCCCTTTGTGATCCATTATTCTTACCCAATGTGTATTTTTTGCAACATCTATTCCTACTATTAATGTCTTTTCATGTATCCTTAATATTTTTTGCTTCATCTTATCGCCTCCTGGTTTTGGTTTTTTCCTCTATTTATATATTACCAGGAGGCGTTCCTTTTTTCAATTCTTATTTTTCCTTACAGGAATGCTCGTATAATTAGTATAGAATAATTATATTATTGTTATTGATTATTATTATTATTATTATTTATATGCTCTTTGAAAAGTAAATATATTTTATTTATATTGATTTATGTGTTTTTAGCTATATATTTTATTATTAATAGTT
>NZ_FQUI01000078.1 GCF_900129175.1 Marinitoga hydrogenitolerans DSM 16785 | reverse complement strand
TTTAAGTCTTTTAAATATTTATCCATTACTATTTTTTTGGCTTTAGGTAAATTGCCTTTTTCCTAATTACCCACTCTTTTCGTGGGAGAACCTTTTTCAATTTCCTTCTCGATTTCAATTGGAAGTATGATGTCCATTTCTATCACCTTTCAATAATTTTTGCTAAGTTTGAAATAAATATGCTATATAACTTTTTCTTTTCGCAATTCAGCTATTACTAATTCCAAAACAAGTTGATCATCATAATAACCAATAAATGGTGTTTCATCATTTATATGATCCTTAGTTTCTAAAATATAATACAATGCAAATCCTATTGATTTTATTATATCTTTAGAAATATTTTTTGACCCATTTAGATATTTTTCTAATAAATCAAACATTTTATCTATTTCATTTTTATATTTTACCAAATAATTTACTGATTCAACTTTCTCCAAAATTTCATACTTTTTATTTACTACTTTTTCTATTTCGGAAATAGAATATGCTTCTTTTTCAAGTTCAATTTTTCTTTTTAATTCTTCTTCCCAGTTTTTTTTCATAAAAATTCCCCCTTTTTTCTAATTTTTTCCTTATTTAAATTGGTGCTGTATATTTTTAAAAAGCTCTACTATTTTTATCTATTTATAAAATCATTATAATATTTTTTTATTTTCTAAGGAAAATTTTTCCAAAATTTGTAAGTTTATTGTTTTCAAACAATATTTCCCATCTATCTGACAAAATCTTTGATTTTTCTTTTTTTGATAATATTGCTTCTATTTTTTCTTCATTCCTTTTATATTCTATATTATCCAAACTTATAGCAAAATCAAAATATTTATATTCTTCCCTATTTATTACTGGAATATCAAAAATATTTGCAAATAAAAATGTATATAAGTTTAATATAATATGAGTTTCTCCTAGAACAAAAGTTGTATTTTTATTTTCTGTTACTCTTATCAAAAATTCATAATAATCTTTTACATTATTCCTTATATTGCCCTGATTGAACATATAATCATAATCTTTTTTATTATAAGAGATTAATATAGAGTTTGGATATTCTTCCTTTATTTTTAATTTATTATCATTATTATCCAAAGTAATTATATATTTCATTATAAATACTCACCTCTTTAAATATATTATATCTTTTTTCTTTACTTAAAATTTCAATAATTTGAGTCCCCTGACGTTCTTGTATTTCTATAACTAATTTTTCGCTTGAAAATTTAGTTAATATTATTTTAGTTTCGTGATATTTTGGAAAGGCTTTATGATTTATAAATCTTATAATTCCAATACGATTTTTTATTTTTTCGATAAGAACACTGAAAAAATTTAAAACTTTTTCATTTCTAATTTCTTCTATAGATTCTATATGTCCCCATAATGTTTCGGCTGGAAATTTAATTTTTTTATCAATCTCTATAATTTTTTTTATGGTAATTTTAGGAATTTGTCTATTTTTCCTATGGATTTGGGTTAAATTTCTCATATAATAAACATCTTCTATTATTTCACCATAATCTGAAAGTACATATCCTTTTATTTCCGTTTTTTCTATCAAATTTTTTATTTCTTCAGGAAGTTTTTTATATAAACCTTCCGATTTTTCATCGTTTAATAATACATTATGTATTTCATTTCTATATTTTCCATATTGTTTTAAGTCAAAGTCAATAGGAAAATCTGGTAAATTTATTATATTATTTTCATTTATATAAAATGTATCATTGTTAAATAACATATTCATTAGAAATATTGGCAATACCAATTTTTGTGGTGCTTTTTCAAATATATATAATTCTATATCTCCTTCATATTTTAAAAAAATTTCAGAATACATTTCTATTGTTTCTTTTTGGCTTTTTAATAATTTATTATTAAAAAAAACAGAATCAACAGCTATACCTTTTTCTGTTAATTCATCTTCAAATTCCAATATTTTGTCTTTTAATTTTTCATGAGCTATAAAAATTAACATATCTTCATAACTGTCAATATTTAACTCTATTATTTTATTTTTCAATAATTCAAGACTTTCTATAGTTTCTATAATAAATATTAATCCCGTTAGATCGTTGCTGTTTTGATTTATGTTTCTTCCATTAAGTTGAAGAAATAACATATCTTCTATATCGGGAAATAATACATTATATTTTTTATCTATTGATTTTCTAAGTGTATTTCCAGAATTTATATCTCCATGATTTATAATAATATTTTTGGGATTTATTTTATTAATAACTTCTTTTATATCTTCAAGAGTGGAATGACCACCGAAATTAA
>NZ_FQUI01000077.1 GCF_900129175.1 Marinitoga hydrogenitolerans DSM 16785 | reverse complement strand
ATTTTACTTGAAAAAACTAAAAAAATATGATATCATAAACATATGACTAAAATAATAAACAAAAGTTTAGGTGATATTATGACAAATAGAGAAAAGGAAATATTAGAACTCGTAAAATCAAATCCATTTATAACTCAGGAAGAAATAGCCAGAATACTCAATATTGCCAGATCTTCAGTTGCAGTACATATAACAAATTTAATAAAAAAGGGACATATTTTGGGAAGAGGATATATTATCAATGAAAAAGATTATGTTGTAGCAATTGGTGGTGCAAATATAGATATAAATGGATTTCCGAAAGGAATTTTAAAAATGAATGATTCTAATCCTGGAAAATTAAATATATCTTTGGGTGGAGTTGGAAGGAATATTGCAGAAAATATTGCAAGAATGGATATAAATGTAAAAATGATAACATCACTTGGAAAAGATATATATGGGGAAAAGATTTTGGAACATTCGAAAAATATAGGAATAGATATGAAAGATTCTATTGTCTTAAACGATTATAATACTTCAACATATTTGGCTATTATTGATGAAAATGGTGATATGGCAGTTGCTTTGTCTGATATGGATGTTTGTGAGAGAATAGATGTTGGTTTTATAAAATCTAAAAAGAAAATAATAGAAAAAGCAAAGTTGTGCGTAATTGACACGAATATTCCAGAAGAAAGCATAAAATATTTAGTTAATAATTTTAATGTTGCTTTTTTTCTGGATACTGTTTCGACTTCAAAAGCAAAAAAGATTAAGGATATCGTTGGAAAATTCCATACAATTAAACCAAATAGGTTGGAAGCAGAAGTTTTAACTGGTGTCGAGATAAGAAACGATAATGATGCGAAGACAGCATGTAAAATTCTTTTAGAAAAAGGAGTAAAAAATGTTTTTCTAACTTTGGGTAAAGATGGTGTAATTTGTGCAAATAAAAAAGAATTATTTAAAATAAGTATACCAGAAATAAAGGTTATAAATGCAACAGGAGCTGGTGATGCATTTTTAGCCGGTTTGATATATAGTTATTTAAACAACTATTCTTTAAGAGAATCTGTTGTTTTTGCAATAGGCGCATCTGTCATTACATTGTCTTCAAAAGATACAATTTCAGATGAATTATCAGTAGAAAATATAAAATTAAAAATAAAGGAGTTGGGAATATGTTAGAAAAGTATCTTGTTATATCTGATGAAGTAAGAAAAGCATTGAAAGAACAGAAACCAATTGTAGCTTTAGAATCAACAATAATATCTCATGGAATGCCATATCCACAAAACGTTGAAACAGCATTGAATGTTGAAAGAATTGTAAGAGAAAATGGTGCTGTACCTGCTACAATTGCTATTATAAATGGGAAATTAAAAGCAGGATTAACTGATGACGAAATAGAATATCTCGGAAAAAAAGGCCAAGAAGTAATGAAGGTTAGTAGAAGGGATATTCCATATGTAGTTGCAAAAAAAATGGATGGAGCTACAACTGTTGCTGGTACGATGATTACTGCTTCTATGGCTGGAATAAAGATTTTTGCCACAGGAGGAATAGGTGGAGTTCACAGAAATGCTCAAGAGACATTTGATATTTCAGCAGATCTTCAAGAATTAGCAAATACAAATGTTGCAGTAGTTTGTGCTGGTGCAAAATCCATATTAGATTTAGGATTAACCTTAGAATATTTAGAAACATTTGGAGTTCCTGTTATCGGATATAAAACTGTAGAATTACCAGCGTTTTATACCAGAAAAAGCGGATTTAATGTTAATTATAGGTTGGATACCCCAAAAGAAATTGCTGAATTTTTAAAAGTAAAATGGGAGTTAAATTTAAAGGGAGGTGCTGTTATAGCTAATCCTATCCCAGAAGAATATCAAATGAATTTTGATGAAATTTCTAATGCTATAGAAACAGCTCTTGATGAAGCAAATAAATTAGGGATTAAAGGTAAAGATACAACACCTTTCTTGCTAGAAAAAGTAAAGGAAATTACAGGTGGAAAAAGTTTAGAATCAAATATTCAATTAGTTTATAATAATGCTAAATTAGCAGCTCAAATTGCACAATATTTATAAAAATAGTTAAACTACCAATATTTTTTTCTAAAAAATATGGTATAATAAAACTAGAATAAAATTTCAGGGAGGGATATAAATGGCTAAATATATTTCAGATAGGGTTGATTTAGATCTAATATTAGTAAAACCAGTTGAAGATTTAAGAGTTGAAAGAATTTCTTTAGAAGAATTAAAATATGGAATAAGAAATGGTGTTGAAAGTCATGTTAGATGCGAAGAATGTGCAAAAAAAATTAGTGAGTTATTAGGTGTTGAATTAAGTGTAAATGAAAATCCATATAAGTTAAATAAAGAAGACACATTATATGTTGTATCTGGTGAAAATTATTATAGATTAAAATATATATATTAATTCTAAAAAAGGTTTCGGATTTCCGAAACCTTTTTTAGAATCTTTCTGAAATTATTTGAATATTTTTATTAAAACATATATTATCAATCCATTTAAATTAAAATAATCTATTAGTATCTTATATTTTAAGTGTATGAAAAAAGTTTTTTAATGAACTGTTTGAATATAAATTTTTAGTTTAAAATGGAGGTATGTTATGAGAAACTTTTGTACATCAGGACCAGTTGATAAAAAGACCTGTTATTACGTAGAAAGAACGGATATAATGGAAGAAGCTCTTGATCATATAGAAAATTGGAGATATTTTACAGTATCAGCTCCAAGACAAACAGGAAAGACAACATTGTTAAAAGATATTGTTGAAAAAACAAA
>NZ_FQUI01000076.1 GCF_900129175.1 Marinitoga hydrogenitolerans DSM 16785 | reverse complement strand
CCACCAGCTCATTGACAAGTGCATAGTGAAAGATAAGGTCAAGGTAAAAAGGGCTTACGGAGGATGCCTAGGCGACGGGAGGCGAAGAAGGACGTGGCAAGCTGCGAAAAGCCACGGGGAGCTGCAAGCGAGCGAAGATCCGTGGATATCCGAATGGGGCAACCCAAAAATCCCGAAAGGGAGGCGAACCCGGGGAAGGGAAACATCTTAGTACCCGGAGGAAAAGAAATCGAAAGAGATTCCCTGAGTAGTGGCGAGCGAAAGGGGAGGAGCCCAAACCAGTTAGGTGTAAAAGGGTGCAGCCGTTGCCTAACTGGGGTAGCGGGAAGTAATCGGAGCCAACTGCATGAGGCTCGGGCTGAAATTTGGTATAGCCGAAGTATCTGGGAAGGTACACCGAAGAGGGTGAAAGTCCCGTAGGCGAAATACCGAATGGAAGTCTGGATTACTCTCCCAAGTAGCGTGGGACACGAGGAATCCTGCGTGAATCAGGGTGGACCACCATCCAAGGCTAAATACTACCCGTCGACCGATAGCGGAAAAGTACCGTGAGGGAAAGGTGAAAAGGACCCCGGGAGGGGAGTGAAAGAGAACCTGAAACCGTAAGCCTACAAGAAGTGGGAGCGCTTAGGCGTGACCGCGTGCCTTTTGATTAATGTGCCCACGAATTGCATGTACTGGCGAGGATAAGCCGAGAGAGGCGGATCCGAAGTGAAAGCGAGCCTGAAAAGGGCGAGGAGTCAGTATATGCAGACCCGAAGCCAGGTGAGCTATCCATGGGCAGGGTGAAGTTGCGGTGAAACGCAATGGAGGCCCGAACCGGTATGCAGTGAAACGCATTCGGATGACCTGTGGATAGGGGTGAAAAGCCAACCGAACCTGGTGATAGCTGGATCTCCCCGAAACGTGTGTAGGCACGGCCTCGTTAAAGAGTATAGGGGGTAGAGCACTGATAGGCGTAGGGGGGTAACCTCCGAAACTTGTCAAACTCCGAATACCTATACTCAATTAACGGGAGACAGACTGTGGGGGAAAAGCTCCATGGTCGAGAGGGAAACAGCCCAGACCGCCAGCTAAGGGCTCGAAGAGACAGCTAAGTGTGAAAGGTAGTGGACTGCCAGAGACAGCCGGGATGTTGGCTTAGAAGCAGCCATCATTAAAAGAGTGCGTAACAGCTCACCGGTTGAGGCGGACTGCGCCGAAAATGTAAGGAGGCTAAAGCTGTACTCCGAAGCTGCGGAATCTGCGGATTGGTAGGGGAGCGTTGTGCAGTAGGGAGAAGGTAATTTGTGAGGATTACTGGACGAAGCACAAGAGCGGATGTGGGCATGAGTAACGAGAGGAAGGTGAGAATCCTTCCCCCCGAAAGCCCAAGGGTACCTGGGGAAGGGTCGTCCGCCCAGGGTAAGCCGGGACCTAAGGTGAATCCGAAAGGAGTAACCGATGGAAAACGGGTAAAAAATCCCGTGCCATACATACACTGTTAAGATAAGAGGGGTGACGCAGAAGGTGAAGCCTCGTGAGCAAGTGGCAAGCTCATCCAATCGCAAAGGCCTGAGAAGGACCTAGGGAAATCCGGGACTGGAGGCTGAAGCGTGACGGGGAGGACGAAAGTCCAACGAGGTCACAGCCAGGCTGCCAAGAAAAACCTCGCTTATCGGTGTAAGTATGCCCGTTCCGAAAACCGACACAGGTGGGTGAGCTGAGAAGGCTAAGGGGAGCAGGCTAACCTCCGCTAAGGAACTCGGCAAAATAGCCCCGTAACTTCGGGAGAAGGGGTGCTCCTTGATGTGGGCAACTGCATTGGGGAGTCGCAGTGACAAGGTCCAGGCGACTGTTTACCAAAAACACAGGACTCTGCGAACTCGAAAAGAGGACGTATAGGGTCTGACGCCTGCCCAGTGCCGGAAGGTTAAGGGGAGTGCTGAGAGGTACGAACCGAAGCCCCGGTAAACGGCGGCCGTAACTATAACGGTCCTAAGGTAGCGAAATTCCTTGTCGGGTAAGTTCCGACCTGCATGAATGGCGTAACGATTTGGACACTGTCTCAGCGGAGGGCCTGGTGAAATTACAGACTGGGTGAAGATGCCCAGTACCCGCAGTTAGACGGAAAGACCCCGTGGAGTTTTACTGTAGCCTGACATTGTAATTTGTCATGGTATGTACAGGATAGGTGGGAGGCAGAGAAACCTGCTCGCAAGGGTAGGTGGAGCCGCCGGTGGGATACCACCCTTATCATGATGGATTACTAACCATTGAGTGTGAAGAGCACTGATGGGACAGTGTTAGGTGGGCAGTTTGACTGGGGCGGTCGCCTCCTAAAGAGTAACGGAGGTGCGCGAAGGTAGGCTCATGTGGGTTGGAAATCCACAGGAGAGTGTAAAGGCAAAAGCCTGCCTGACTGCGAGACTGACAGGTCGAGCAGGGTGGAAACACGGTCTTAGTGACCCGGCGGATCCGAGTGGAAGGGCCGTCGATCAACGGATAAAAGTTACCCCGGGGATAACAGGCTTATCGCGCTCAAGAGTTCATATCGACGGCGCGGATTGGCACCTCGATGTCGACTCATCGCATCCTGGGGCTGAAGTAGGTCCCAAGGGTTGGGCTGTTCGCCCATTAAAGCGGTACGTGAGTTGGGTTCAGAACGTCGTGAGACAGTTCGGTCCCTATCTGCTGCGGGCGTAGGAAACTTGAGGGGGGTCACACCTAGTACGAGAGGACCGGTGTGAGGGTACCGCTAGTGAATCAGCTGTTCCGCCAGGAGCAGGAGCTGAGTAGCTATGTACCTGACCGATAACCGCTGAAAGCATCTAAGCGGGAAACGGGCCCCGAGATGAGGTTTCCCACTCTTCGGAGTTAAGGGCAGTTCGAGACTAGGACGTAGATAGGCCGGAGGTGTAAGTACAGTGATGTATTGAGCCGACCGGTACTAATAGCCCGAGGCCTTGACCTTATTAAGTAACTATGCACATGTGAATGAGTATTGAGGGGTGCAGAAACCAGATATGGAAACACGCGGATCCATACCGAACCCGACCGTTAAGCATATCTGGGCCGATGGTAGTATGGGAAATCCATGCGAGAGTAGGTAGCGCCCCTCTTTTT
>NZ_FQUI01000075.1 GCF_900129175.1 Marinitoga hydrogenitolerans DSM 16785 | reverse complement strand
TATTATACACCAGGGAGGCAAACCTCTTAAAAAGATAATATGAAAGTATTGTAAACAATAGGGTTTTAGAATTTTTGAAGATGGTACTAATATAAAAGTAGGAGGTTGAGTATGGGATTTTTTAATAAAATTGCAGAAGGACTAAAAAAAACAAGAGAAAAGTTTTTTGGAAATATTAAGACCTTATTTTCGGGGAGAATTTTGGATGAGGATGTTTTAGAAGAGCTCGAAGAAATAATGATTTTATCCGATGTTGGTGTAGAAAGTACTAAAGATATTTTAGAGAAATTAAAAGAACGATATAAAAAAGAGAAAAGCGAAGATCCATTGTTATTATTAAGAGACATTATGGTAGAACATCTGGATAATAAACCACTCAATTTAAATCCAGATAAAAAACCATTCGTTATATTAGTTGTTGGAGTTAACGGTACCGGAAAAACAACAACTATAGCTAAATTAGGGAAATTATATAAGGAAAAAGGGAAAGATGTAGTTTTTGCAGCAGGGGATACATTTAGAGCAGCAGCAATTGAGCAATTAAAAGAATGGGGTAAAAGATTGAATATTAATGTAATAGCTCATTCGCATGGTTCAGATGCAGCAGCAGTTGCATATGATGCATTAAATCATGCGATTTCTAAGAATAAAGATGTGGTTATAATAGATACAGCGGGTAGATTACATACAAAAAGTAATTTGATGGAAGAATTGAAAAAAATAAAGAGAGTAATACAAAAGGTTATTCCAGATGCACCACATGAAATATTATTAGTTTTAGATGGTACGACGGGGCAAAATGGGATAATTCAAGCAAAGGTATTTAAAGAAGCAATAGATTTAAGTGGTATAGCAATAACAAAATTGGATGGAACAGCAAAAGGCGGCATAGCTTTTGCCATAAATCAAGAGTTGAAAATACCAATTAAGCTTATAGGTGTTGGAGAAAAAGCTGAAGATCTTCAAATTTTTGATCCTGAAATGTATTGTAATGCATTACTTGGTATAGAAGAATAAACCGATGCAAAAGCATCGGTTTTATTTTGTTCTGAATAATCTATCTCCAGCATCACCTAAACCAGGAATAATATAAGCATGATCATTTAATTTTTCATCAAGAGATGCTGTGTATATTTTTACATCCGGATAGTCTTCTTCAATATTTTTAATCCCTTCTGGTGCTGATAATAATGACATAACAATTATATTTTTAACCCCAAATTCTTTAACCTTTTTAATTGCGTATCTTATCGAAAAACCTGTAGCTAACATTGGATCTACGATAAATACATAATGATTTTCAGAAAAAGGTGGAAATTTCAAATAATATTCTACAGGTTTTAATGAATCTGGATCTCTATATATACCTAGAAAACCAATACTTGCATTAGGGACAAGACTAAGAATACCATCCATCATTCCCAAACCAGCTCTTAAAATAGGAACTATTGTAATTTTTTTATCTTCAACCATTTCTCCTACTGTAGTTTGAATAGGAGTTTCAATCTTGACGTTTATTGTGGGTAAATTTCTTGTAGCTTCATAAGTTAACAATTGAGTTATTTCTTTTAATAATTCTCTGAATTCTTTTGGACCAGTTTCTTTGTTTCTCATAATTGTAAGTTTATGCTTAATTAAGGGATGTTCAACAACAGTAAGATTTGAAAATTTCATAGTTGTGCCTCCTTTTTTTATATTCTTTTAACAATTATACCATAAAAATGCTTTGAACAATTTAATTTTTTTGATAGAATATATAAAGATTTAGAAAATAGGGGTGATTAAATGAAGATACTCTCATTGATGAAATATGAATTACTTAAGATTTTTAGAAACAAAGGTTTTTTATTTGCGTTGATAATTGTGCCTTTTTTGTTATCTTATTTGGGTTCGAATTTATTCCCTGAAAATATGTTATCAGATTACAAAATTGCTGTTTATAATGAAGATAATTCTTTTTTAGGAAAATTCGGATTTCTTTTTTTAAGCCAATTTTTTAAATGGAAAGATGCAGTTCAAATAACTTCTCATGCTGAATTAATAGATGCAATAAAAAGTAATGAATATGATTCAATTTTGATAGTTCCCAAAGGTTTTATGAATGATTTAAAAAATTATAAGGATACAAAGCTTATTTTGGTACCTAATCCTAATGACTTAAGCAGTAGTGTAGCAATATATACTGTTGTAAAAGCATTGTTTAATGAACTTTCAGGTATTCCTGAAATTTCTGCAGGGTCAACCACGCAGTTTTTATTGAAAGGTGGGATTTCAGTTGATAAAAACAGAAACCCTCCAGATATTGAGATACAAATACCTAATATTAATGATGGAAGTTTAACAAATATAAAAAATGCATCTTTAGATTTCCAAGATATGTTAGCCCCTTCAACTATATTGGTCTTAGTACTTATTTTTTCAATGGGAGGTATAGGTATTTCTGTTTCTCAAACAAAAGAAAATGGATTACTTGATATATATAGAGCAAACGGATTAAAAATTTGGGAATTTTCAATATATAAGTTGTTAACTTATGTGCTTTTAGGATTAATATCGAGTATTATTACTTTTTATGTATTCAAATATTTTGGAAGTAATTTTGCTGGTAAAGAAATATATATGATGATTTTGATAATTTTGAATGTTTTAATGTTTGCAACATTTGGATTGTTAATTGCTTCTCTTTCAAAAACAACAAGAACAACAACATTTTTATTGGCTATTTTTATTGGAACAATGGTTCTTTTTGGAGATGTTTTAATTTCAATTCCAAAAGATTCAATGTGGTATAAATGGTCGTATATTCTGCCTATAAAATATTCTATAGATTCATTAAGAAAAGTGGCATTATTGAATTATAATCTCTCTTTAGTTGTGAAAGATATATATGTAATTTTATTGTTTACAGTAGTATCGTTTATAGTTAGTTATATTTCTCTTTCCTATGTAGAAAAAAAATAAAAATAATTTAAAAGAATAAAAGGCTGGGAATTATCCCAGCCTTTTATTTGATAATATTTAATTCTTTACCAATTTTTTCGAATTTTTCACCTGACTTTGACAATTGTTTTTTTTAAAAAAAGAGATAACGCTGAAATATAGCGAAAAATATCAAATGTTAACTTTTTATAAAAAGCAAAATTAG
>NZ_FQUI01000074.1 GCF_900129175.1 Marinitoga hydrogenitolerans DSM 16785 | reverse complement strand
TTTGCTTTTTATAAAAAGTTAACATTTGATATTTTTCGCTATATTTCAGCGTTATCTCTTTTTTTAAAAAAAACAATTGTCAAAGTCAGGAAAAAGTAGAAGGGTGAACCCTTCTACAAGTTTTAGTTTAATTTAGAAGATGTTCCATTACAACAATTTGAAACTCCACCTACGCCGCATTCAGCGGTATATCCTATTTTTTTAACTTTTAATGGTTTTAAAATTTCTTTCATTCTATCACCTCCTTCCTTTCCTCAAGAATTTTATTATCAATTATGTTATAAATTTTATTAGCAATATCATCGAATAGGTTTTCATGGGATACAACCAGTATTATTTTTTCCTCTTTTAATTTACCCAAATAGTCTTTAATATTTTCCTTGGTTTTATAATCAAGATTTGAAAGTGGCTCATCTAATAATAAAATATTTTTATCTTTTGAAAAATACAAAACTCTTGCCAGATGTATTTTCTGTTTTTCACCCAATGAAATATTCAAATTTTGAAAATTTATTTTTTTATCTAAATTATTTATATTTAGCATAGAAATTATCTCTTTTAGATATTGGGGATCTTCTGTATTGTTAAATATAATATTTGTTTTAACATCACCTTCAAAAAGATATACAGGATTATATAAATATGAACAACTTTCAATAAACTCTTTAGAAAAATAAAATGTAGAATTCTTTTTATTTTTCTTGATTATTTCAGGTGAAGCTATTTGCGTTAATAAATTTAAAATAGTTGTTTTTCCACTTCCATTTTTTCCTTTTATAATATATAATCCATTACTTTTATTTATTATAAAATCTTCTATTTCTAATAATTTTTCTTTATTTTCCGTATATATTGTACAATCCTTTATTTCTATAATATTATCTTTATTACCATTTTCTAAGACTAATTTTTTTTCTTCATTATAATTATAAAAATTATTTATTCTATTTAATATTCCTTTATTTGATTGTTTTTCTACAATTGCCTGAGTAATTTGACTTAATGGTTCAAAAAGCATACTTAAATATTGTGAGAACATTATTAAACTTCCCAATGTCATTTTTTGTGAAATTACATAATATGCACCAATGCTCATTATTATAAAAGAAGATAATGTATTTACAAACATCGGCACTTCTTTTCCAAAATTATACCAATATGAATATTTTAATCTAATATTTCTCCATTCTTCTAATTTTTTTTCAAATATCTTTTCAAAATATTTTTCTTTCTGATATAAATTAATATGAATCTTTCCTTCTATATTCTTATTTGCATTTGTAATAAACTCATCAGCTTTAATTCTTTCTAATTTTGAATATTGTTCCAGTTTTTTCTTATTTATTCCCATAGAAAACACATATAAAGGAATAAATATTGCACTTATTAAAGATAAAATTGGATTTATTATAAATAGGATTATATATCCTGTAATTACCCTCAATATTCCAATAGTTAAAGTTCCCAAATAAGTAATCATTACATTAGCATATGTTCCACTATCTGAAATAAGGTAATTTAATAATTGTCCTTTATCAAAGTCTTTGTAATTATATTTTTTTATTTTAAATATTTTTTCCAGTATTATTTTTTTTAATTTCACAGAAAAATATAATGGTATTTTATCCCATTGATATTTTAAGAAATAAAAAATATATAGATGCAAAAATACTGAAAATCCCGATCCCAAAAATAACCAGATTTTTAATTCTTTAATACTATTAGTGCTTATAATATCATCAATTAAATACTTCGTAAATAGTGGCAATATATAATATAAACTTATTCCTATAAATGAAAATATTATCAATTTTATTATTTTTATTAAATTCTTTTTTTCTCTAAAATCTAGAATTTTTTTCATTATTTATTGCCTCCTCATAATACAGTTCTATCAAGTCATTTAAAATATATTTTTCTGGTATACATTTTTTAAGCTTTTTTGTTTCGAGCAAAAAACATCCTCCCATACACCATGGTAATACTTTACAATTTAAACATTCTCCTGAGAATGGATTTCTTAATATTTTTTTATAATAATTCTTTTCATTCAAATTTAAATCTCCATTATTATCTATATATCCCATTTCAAAAACTTTTTCTTTTTCACTAGAGGTACAATGATATAGAGTGCCATCTGTTTCAACAAGAAACGTATTTATTCTATCAAAGCCACAATTATATCCTTTTATATCATAAAAAGGGATTTTTTTTCCATATCTCAACAAAGTTATATATATTTTTAATAACACTTTGGAATACTCCTTAATATCATTATAAAAAATATCTTCATTGGTATAATTTATATCAAACTTTTTTGCTTCATTAAAATGTAGCATTACATTTTCTTTAGATAAAATTTTATAATTTTTTAACTCATAAAGATAATTTTCTATATTTTCATTATTTTTATTTATATTTAATCTTAAAATTATATCTACCTCAGGCCATATATCAAGAAGTAATAAAATATTTTTTATAATTTGATCATATGTACCTTTTCTATTTCTTAATATTCTGCTCTTATTGTGTTGCTCTTTATCCCCATCTAAAGTGATTTGGATTGTTTTTATTTTTGTATTTTTTAGTTTTAATATATTGTCTTTAGTTAATAAAAAACCGTTTGTTGTTAAATTACTAAAAAAATTTACATCTTTGTAGTTATCTTGGATATAATTTTCTATTTCAATTATTACATTAAGATTTAATAAAGGTTCTCCGCCAAACCAATGGATATTAAGAATTTCTATTTGATTTTCTAATATTGTTTTATCTATCCATTTCTTTATAGAATTTATTGTGTTATTTTCCATCATTTTTTTATTATGACTTTGATAACAATAACTACATAAAAAATTGCAATTATTCGTAGTTTTAATTGTCAAAGAAAATATTTTATTATCAAATTTATTTTTATTATGTATATAACGCAATCTATCTATTTCATCTAATTCTTTGTCTATCCACATACCATACTCTATAAATTTTTCCTCTATTTTTGGATTTTCAATATAAAAATTTTTGTAATTTTTATAATATTCTTCATTTAATTCAAGCATTCCATGGGTGTATGTATTAAAAATAATCCAAGTATCATCTTTTTTTATTTCAACATTAAACTTTGAATGTTTATATTTTTGAGATTTATTTCTTATCTTATCCATAATGCCACCTCACTAATCTAATTTTTATATATAAATATATATTGTATTATAAAACCTCATATGCTATAATTTAAATATATTCTACAATTAACCGAGTATAAATATTCTTTGGTACTCATAATTTGTTTTTACTTTAAAAATTCATTTTGAATTTGAGGGTTGATTGAATTAGTTGATGAATAATAATAATCGTCTCCAGCATATAATATATTGGAGAAAAATAAAATTACAATTAATGTCATTACTATAATTTTTTTCACCCCATCACCTCCTGTTTTTA
>NZ_FQUI01000073.1 GCF_900129175.1 Marinitoga hydrogenitolerans DSM 16785 | reverse complement strand
CACTGAGTATCCCCAGCACTGCCTGGGTTTTATAGCTTTTCCATATTAATATATCCCTTAACAGAAAATATATGAATTTTTTTATTCTTTTCATGAGTTAAGAATCACACCAATTCCAGAATCCTTTATCTTCTCCTTTACATCCAGCATTTTGTTCACATTCCATATTAGAACATTGATCACAATTTTCCACTTTTTCTTTTCCTATATCGCAAAAGGAAAATAATTTTTCTTCTCTGGGTTCATTTACGAATTCCATTTTTTCGCCTCCCATGTGTTTTTTCTGTTAATAATATCATATCTTTTAAATTATATTTTATCGGCAAGCACCTTTCTCGTCCGCGTTCTATTACTCCGTATTTTTCTGCCATAACTTTTCCTAATATGCATCCTCCCATGCAATATGGCAATACTTTACATTTTTTACATTCCTCATCAAATGGGTCTATTGCAATCCATATGTTTTTTCTGTAATTTAATTCTATTTTTCCATTCTCTTTTAATTCACCTATTTCTTTGGAAATACCTCCTATTTCTCCCCAACATTTGTATAATTTCCCATCAGCATCTATTACTAATGAATTTATACTAGTAGCATCACATCTTGCCTGATTTATCTTTAAAAACGGATTATAGTTATAATATTCTATCTTTTCTATTATATAATTATATAATTCACTTTCTATTTTTGCAAATTCTTTTAAAGTAAATGATTTTAGTTTGTTATTGTCTGTTGTTTCTCCTTGCCTTAAGTCAATTTCTATCTTTAATTTATCTTCGGATATCTTATCTATTAACTTTTTTATACTATTTATATTATGTGGAAACACATTTATCCTTATTTTTACAAATATTTTTTTTGTTGCTATTTTTATATTTTCATATATTCTTTCAAATGTTCCTTTTCCATTTTTTAATATTCTTAATTTATTATGTGTTTCTTCTATTCCATCAAGCGTTATTATTAATTTTTCTATTCCAGCATTTTTCAAATCATTTATTGTTTTTTCATCAAGTAAATATCCATTTGTTATTATAAACGAATCGTATTTTACTGCTTCTATCTCACATATATTTTTAATTTTTTTACTTATGTATATTATTTTTTCTTTTTCCAATAACGGCTCGCCACCCCAGAAAGTTACACTGAATACCTCTGGTTTTTTTTCTTCTATTTTATCTTTTACCAGCGTTATTATTGAATCTATGGTATTTTCTTTTATATTTCTAATCTTAAACGGTTTTATGCTTATTTCTTTTGCCTGGCTCTGATAACAATATTTGCAATTAAAATTACAGCTTGTTGTCATTGTTATAGTTAAATGATAATATTTATCTGAGAATTGAAATCTTTTATATTTAGCTATTATTTCGCTCAATTCATCCTTATCTTCTTTTATTATAAATCCGCCTTTTTCCAGGATTTCTGGTTCTTCTTTTATTTCACCGGATAATATCTTTTTTATTTTTTCAACATGTCCTTTTTCTACTTTTAATATAGCATTTGTTATTCCATTAAACAAAAGAAGGCTTCCATCATTTTTTTCTATTAATTGATTATACGCTGATGGTTTCATTTTACCACCAGCTTTTTCTCAGATTTTTTTACTTTGTACCATAATTTTATAAAACTTTCTGTTTCACGTTTTTCCTCAGGACATCCTTTGGTCCCATGCAGCGCTGCATTTCTACAACCTCCATGACACAAAGGTAATATTTTACACTCTTTACAATTTTTATCTTCATATCCATTATAACTATGCCATTTTAAATGTTTTTTTGTCTCTAATTTTATTATTCCATTTTCTATTTTCCCTATTTCCATACCTTCCTCTACAGCAACTGTACATGGATATATTTCCCCTTCTGGCCCTATTACCATATTATATACATTATCAAATTCACAATACATATCTCCATCTAATATTGGTAACATTACTTTAAACCCTCTGTTTATCGCTATTTCATATAATTTTGATAACTTTGTAAATGAATTTTCTTTTCTAAAATCCCTTACATGTATATGAAATTCTTCATTTCTTTCTGATGCCTGAAATATCCATCTAAAATATATTTTTATTCTTTCTTTTGGGAATCTCTCTAGATAATCAAATAATTCTTCTATTCTCTCATAATTTTCAGGTCCTACATTTACCCTTATTGATACGTTTGTATTTTTTGTATTTTTAAATAATTTTTCTATACCTTTTAATATTTTATCAAATGTTTTTCCTTCACCTATTAATGGTCGATATTTATTATGTGTTTCTTCTATTCCGTCTAATGTTATCTGTACATTTTTTATTTTTAACTCATCGAATTTTGATACATCTATATGATTTAATAAATATCCATTTGATGACATCGATGAAAATAATTCTGCATCGCTCTCTTTTATTATCTTTTTATTTATATATTCAATTGCCTTAAAGTTCATCAATGGCTCGCCACCAAACCATCCTATTGAGATTGTTTTTTTATTTTTGCTTATGTTTATTATATATTCTGCAATTTCGCCTGCTTTTTCTACTGTCATTATTTTATTTCTCTTTGTTTCATAACAATATACACAATCGAAATTGCATTGAAATGTGGGGATTATTGTAAACATTGCCCGTGAATTATCAAATCGTGCTCTATAATTTCTCATCTTTATTTCTTCATATTCATTATATTCTTTTTCTATAATATATCCACCATATTTTAATTGTTCAAATAATTCATCATCATCTATATTTCCTTTTAATATTTCCTTTATTTTTTGAACATTTTCACGTTTTACTTCTGCTATTGCTCCTGTTCTTAAATTAACCAATACCGGAACTTCATCTATTTCAAAAAAATAATTGTAATATGATTCTTTATACATTATTTTTCACCTGCCACACAATTTATACACATTGAATCTGGTGGAATACATGTGTCCATACATGTCCCTAAACATGAATCGCATCCTCCATCAATACATACTCCACAGTTAGGATTTACTTCACCACAGCTATTTAAATTATACCCTGTTTTTGGAAAGTTAATAAAATTCATATTTCTCATCCTTTCTTATTTTCTATCAATTATTACATCCTTTATTATGTTCGCACATATCATTAAAACAAAATGAACAGTTAATGTTTTTTTCGCAGAAATCCAACTCTTCATTTGATTCGTTTTTAGGTATATTTATAAATTCCATTATAATCACTCCTTTGAGTTTTTTATTTAGATAAGAGCCTTTATTTATAAAGGCTCTTATATTTTATCCTATTGGAATACAATAAGGATTTATAGGCGGACAGGCATAATCTGGTTCGCAACTTGGATTACATCCCTGATTTTGATCACAACCACTATTATGGCACGAACTGCAATTTTGGTCTTTATCACAAAAATCAGTTTGATATCCTGAATTCGGATGATTCAAAAATTCCATTTTTTCCCTCCTTTTTGATTTTATAATACCATCTTCAAAAATTCTAAAACCCTATTGTCTACAATACCTTCATATTATCTTCTTAAGAGGTTTGCCTCCCTGGTGTATAATA
>NZ_FQUI01000072.1 GCF_900129175.1 Marinitoga hydrogenitolerans DSM 16785 | reverse complement strand
TGCCATAAATGTGGAAAAATAAAAAAGGATTTAAAATTATCAGACAGAATATATATGTGTGAATGCGGATATAAAAACGATAGGGATTTAAATGCAGCTTTAAATTTGAGGGATTATGCCTTAGCTTAAAAAACAAAGTAGGGCGAGTTACCCCCGAATTTAGGCCTGTGGAGCGTTATACCAAACGGGAGTAGCTTTGGCAAAACCGGACGCTGCGAAGCAGGAAAAAGCATAAAACCTTATATGTATTTATTGGTTTTAGTAAGTCTTTGGTAACGGGAGAGAGATGACCGATAAGATAATAAAGGTTTTAATTGTTGATGACTCGGGATTTATGAGAATGGTTTTAAAAGATATAATAGAGAAACAATCTGATATGAAGGTTGTGGGAATAGCCAAGACTGGACTTGAAGGTGTAGAAAAGGCTTTATCTCTTAAACCCGATGTAATAACAATGGATGTTGAAATGCCGGAATTAAACGGGCTTGAAGCGGTAAAATTAATAATGAAAAAAAACCCCACACCAATTATTATGGTGAGCAGTTTAACATCTAAAGATTCTGAGATAACTATAGAAGCTTTAGAAAATGGTGCAGTTGATTTTATACAAAAACCTGCGGGTAGTGTTTCCTGGACATTTAGAAGTGTTGGAGATGAATTATTAGAAAAGATAAGAAACGCAGCGAAAGTAGATCCAACAAAGTTGATGAGAAAAACAATCAAAGTAAAAAAACCAAGAATTAGTTTGAGTTTAAGAGGGCAAAAAATAGTTTTAATAGCTTCTTCGACAGGTGGTCCAAGATCATTAGATACTATTATACCTAATTTACCAAAAGGAATTAATGTACCTGTCGTGGTTGTTCAACACATGCCAGCAGGTTTTACAAAGTCTCTAGCAAATAGATTAGATAAAGTATCTGAATTAACAGTAAAAGAAGCAGAGGATAATGAAGAATTAAAACCGAATACTGTTTATATAGCTCCAGGTAATTATCATTTAGGTTTGAAAGCGAATGGTTTAAAGGTATATACATTTTTAGATTCTTCAGATAAAATAAATAATGTTAGACCAGCAGCAGATTTTACTTTTGACAAAGCCGCGGAAATATATAAGTCTAATATAATAGCAGCAATTTTAACTGGAATGGGAAAAGATGGTGCAAAAGGTGCTTTTAAAATTAAGCATTATGGTGGGAAAATAATAGCAGAATCACAAAAAACTTGTGTGGTTTATGGCATGCCAAAAGCAGTAGTTGAAGAAAATTATGCAGATTTTGTTTTGCCAAATTATGAAATAGCAGAAAAAATAGTTGAATTATTGGGAGGAAAGTGATGAGAAACCGATTTATTCTACTTATTTTAATAGCGTTACCGTTATTAATTTTTTCAGTAAAAACATATACTTACACCATTCAAAGTGGTGATTCATTAGAAAAAATTGCTAATAAACTTAATATACCATTATCCATTATTATTGATTATAATCCTGAATATGCATATAAAAAGTATATATATGCAGGTAAAAAATTAATCATACCAGAAAAACCCGTAATTATTTATGAGGTAAAATCTGGAGATAGTTTGAGTTATATAGCTAAAACATTTTTTTCAGATGCCAGTTTAATTGCAGAATATAATAATATAAAAAATCCAAACTTATTATACATAGGGCAAAAATTAGAAATACCGTATGAATATATAGGGCTGAGTTTTAATAAAAATGTTGATGTTTCATGGCCTGTTTGGGGGGAGATTACATCATTGTATGGGTGGAGAATTCATCCAATTTACAAAGAGAAACGATTTCATTCAGGAATAGACATTGCATTAAGTGAAGGATTGCCGATTTTGTCTGCTGTTACTGGGAAGGTTGTTGAAGTAAAAAAAGATAATGGATATGGCATATATGTAAAGATAAAAGCAGGAAAACATTATTATATATTTGCTCATATGTCAAAAGCTTTAGCAGTTGTTGGAGAAATAGTGAAAAAAGGTGAGTTAATAGGAAGAATTGGTTCGACAGGTATTTCTACAGGACCACATGTGCATTTTGAAGTAAGAACATTAGCAGAAAGATCTATAGACCCGTTTAATTTATTGCCTGGATTTAAATATGCACATGTACCTATTGAAAAACATTATATGGGTGGTAATTAAAAATGAAAAAAACAATAATGTTAATAACTTTTTTTCTTTTTCTTTCGTTTGTATTTTCCAGAGACTTATTTTTACAATGGAAAAAAGTAGACAGAAGTAATTATATTGAGAAAAACAATGATGTTTTTCTCAATATTTCATATTTAGAAAATATTGACTACAGTATAATGGGAACTTCAGAAAATATGTTTATAATAAAATTTGATGATACATGGTCAGCTGTTGTTTTCCCTAAAGCTAAAGTTGCTATTGTAAATTCTTCGGAGAGTTTATCATTAAATTCTGAAGATTTTATATATAAAGATAAGAAATATTTTGTAAAATTAGATATTTTAGCTAAGCTTTCAAATCTTGAGTATTTTCAAAATTCTAAAGGGTATTATTTAAATTATAAGTTAGCAAAATTAAAGAGTATAGACGGATTTTTAATGCAGGATAAATTAAGGGTTATTATGGAATTTTCAATGAAACCAGAAAAATATGAAGTTTATTCATTAACCTCAGTTCCAGGTTATTTAATTAAAGTTTATGGAGCAGAAATTCCAGAAGTATCTTTCTCAAAAGATTTTAATAATAAGTTTTTAAGCAGAATAAAAGCAATGCAACATTCAAAAAAAGAGATTTGGGTAACAATTATTCTTAGTGGAGAATCGAAAAGATACAGCAAATTTATCGAAAATGGCAGAATAATTTTAGATATAGAAATGGCAGAAGAATTTTCTAAACCTGTAGTTGTTTTAGATCCTGGGCACGGTGATTTTGATCCAGGAGCTCTTGGGTATTTAGGAACAAAAGAAAAGGATGTAGCTTTGAAGGTTGCATTGAAGACAAAGGAAATATTGAAAAGCAAAAATATAAATGTATATTTAACTAGAGATACAGATAAATTTGTTGAATTATATGACAGAGCGAAGATATCAAATGATTTACATGCTGATCTATTTATTAGTATTCATTTAAATTCATATCTTGAAAATAGAAGTGTAAGGGGTTCTGAGGTATATTATTTTTCTTTTTCTGATAATAAATATGCAAGAAAAATTGCAAGCAAAGAGAATCTAGATATGAATGATAATAAAGATATTATTAAATCGAGGGTTATCGAGAAGAAAAACTCTATAACAGAAAGTAAAAAAGTAGCAAGTATTTTAGAAGAGCATATAAAAGCAAACAGGATACCATTTAGATCTGTTAAAGCAGCAGAATTTGCAGTTTTAGCATATACAAAATGTCCAGCAATTCTCTTTGAGCTTGAATTTTTATCAAATCCGACTGTTGAAATTAATTTTATGTCGGGGAAATATGTAGACGTTTTTGCAAAGATTATTGCCGATTCTATAATGGAATATTTTGAAATAAAGTAAAAATTAACAAATTAGTAGCAAAGAATTTTCTTGATTTATAACATTTCTTATGTTATAATATACCTCGGAAGTTGTTCCGGCGTAGCTCAACGGTAGAGCGGGTGGCTGTTAACCACTAGGCTGGGGGTTCGAATCCCTCCGCCGGAGCCATACCATAAAAAGTCCAGCGAAAGCTGGACTTTTTTGTTAAGTGAGAAAAAAATGAGAATTCTTCTTAAGATGGAAATATTAATTTTAATTAATATATGAGGCTTCTTATTATCCTGACTTTGACAATTGTTTTTTTTAAAAAAAGAGATAACGCTGAAATATAGCGAAAAATATCAAATGTTAACTTTTTATAAAAAGCAAAATTA
>NZ_FQUI01000071.1 GCF_900129175.1 Marinitoga hydrogenitolerans DSM 16785 | reverse complement strand
AACTTCTATTATTTTTATCCCATCTTCTGTTTTTATTCTTGGTACTCTTGCATGTATATACGTTTCATATTGAAATAAATTTAAATGTCTCCATGTCTTTTTTACTGTATCGTATGCTCCATATTTTTTTCCGTTTATTTCAAATTTTGCACCTCTTTTGAAATTTACATATATATTTACTTTATTTCCATCTTGTTCTATTTTTTCTATTCTCCATGGTTCATTTATATTTAGTATTTTTTCAAAAAATCTTGGCAATTCATTTATCATTTTGGTCCTCCTCCTTTTTTCTTTCATTCCTATAATATCATATTTTTTCTTTTTTTACCCACTTGTTTTGGAAGAAAACCATATTTTTTAATTTATTCCATGCAATTAAAGCATCTCTTAAAGAATTCCACATTCCAAATAATGAATTATTCATTATATTTGTTACATTTTTTATATACATATACAATGCTAATAATGAACCAATATCTTTTAAAATCAATCCCCTATATATTGAATAAATGTATATAGAAAATTGAAAAAAATCGCTTATTGTAAAAGATAATATCCAATCCATTATATTGATTTTTATTGAGAAGTTCTTATATTTGTCATTTCTCTCATTAAAACGTTTGATTTCGTTTTTTACATTTTTAAAGAAATGGATTTCCTTTAATCCTTCCAATTGATCTGATGTATCAGAGATATTCTTAAGATTTATTTCAACTTGTTTGTCATAATTGTTATAAAAGTAATTATTTGAAATATATATATTAAATGTAGATATTAGAATATAAAATATCGTTGCAATTCCTGTATTAATATCTATTTTAAAAATAAATATAATAAGAAATATTAATTTAAATACTACTGCTATACTTTCGACTCCTGATGAATTTAATACTTCTATTATTTGTTGAGGCAATCTTAATAAACTTTCAGCATAATATGTTTCATTATTTTTTCTGAATTCCATATAATCAAAATTTAAAAGGTTATATATCCCTTTTTCAGTTATTGAATAAGATAACTTTTTACTATAATAACCTAAAAACATTGATACTATATTTTTTATAATTAAAACAGATATTATTATTGCGAATATTTTCATCAATATTGTATTATCTATTATTCCTGTAGATAATGTGTTTAAAAAGTTTTTTGTATAATATGGAATCAACGCATTAAAATATTCTAATGTTATGGAAACAATAGAAAATAGCAATATAATAAATACTGTTTTTTTCATTTTATCACCTATTAAACTCTTTAAGATTATTTAGTTCTAATTGATAATATTTTTTTAAAATACCATTCTTACTCATAGACTTAAATTTGTTTTTTTCTATTATCTTTCCATCTTTTAAAATAGCAAATTCTTTCGCCAAAGATAATATTGTGAATCTATGCGAAACTAAAATAACAGTTTTATCTTTTACAAATTTATCTATATTTTTAAGTATTGAGCTTTCATTTTCTTTATCTACTCCTTCTAATGGTTCATCTAAAATTAATAATTTTGGATTTTTCAGAAAAATTCTTGCAAGTGCTACTCTTGTCCGCTCTCCACCTGATAAAAATAAACCATTTTTCCCAAGAAGAGTATCAACTCCATTTTTTTCTACAAATTTATTTAATCCAGAAAATTTTATAGCTTTTTTTATTTCTTCATCTGATGCATTTCTTTTTCCAATTTTTATATTTTCAATAAAACTTCTATTAAATATATGCGTATTTTGACTTAACATACCTATATTTTCATACCATATATCATCCGAAATATCGTTTAAATCAATATTATCAACATATATTTTTCCAGAAACCGGGGTTATAAGTTTTGATAATAGCTTTAATATAGTGGATTTACCTTCACCACTAGGGCCAACTATCGCTAATTTATCCCCTTTTTTTATTTCGAGATTAAGGTCATTTAATATTAACCTATTTTCATATTTGAATTTTATATTTTTAAATTTTATTATTTTAAAATCCATTATATTTTATTCCTCCTGAAAATTTTCATTATATTTTTTAAATACACTTATAATTTCTGGAACTACGTTAGTATAACTACTAATAAACATTGAATAAGATAATGCAATTTCAACCATTTGAATTATTTTTACTCCCTCTCCAATACTAATCATATTCTTCACAAAAAGTAATCCTATAATATATAAAGTTATTGGGAAAATTGAAAAGCTAATCATTTCTAATATAGATATAATAAGCTCAACTTTTTGTTTTTGCTTTATTATAATCAATATTTCATTAAAATAAGAATTTATTTTTTTCATTTCTCCATTTAACAATTTAAAAAACTTTATTTCTACAAAACCTCTTAATGTATCTTCTATCTTTTCAATCATTTCTGATTCAGATTTTATAATTTCTGAATTTAAAGGTAAAAGGTATATTATTTTTAGTTTTGAAGCTACATATAAAATTATTATATTTATTGATAATAATAGACCTATTATTTTAGAAGCTTTAAAAACGATAAAAAGTAATATAAAATAAAAAATTATATATGCTATAAAATTGATATTTGATTCATAAAATATCGATGTCATACCATTTTCTGAAAGGTTATACAATAAATCCGCCATTTCAGACGGATTATTTATGGTTTTATTTTTTCTTACTAAAAAATCAAAACCTTTCTTTTTATAATATGATGAAATCTCATATATATTTTTAGTATATAAAACACCAAATATTAAATTTAAAAATAACAATAATAAATATATATATAATAGTGTTCGAAAATAATAAAATGAGTTTTTATCATTAAGATTATCTACTATTTTTTGAAATACAAATGGTACTGATACATTGCAAATTTGGATAAAAAAATTTATTATTACTATAATAGAAATCATAATTTTATTTATTGTAGGAAGTTTCTTCAGTGTTTTCAATATAATGTTCATTATTATCACCTTTTTTATAATAATATCCAACACTCTCACAAATTTCATCTGGATTTATTTTTTTATCTTTTAATGTGTTTCTCCAAATTTCCATATTTTTCTCCAAATTTTTATTAAAGATAGGAACTTTAAAGTCTTCTTCCCGTAACTCTAATATATTAACTTCAGAAAAAATATTTCCAGGGAAAAAAACACATGGTTTTATATAACCATCTGTACCTATTACAAAATCTAAAGTTCCTGCAAAACAATTTAATTTAAAGTCCTCAAAAAACATTGTAGAATTACCTTTATCAATCTCTACAGTATTAATAATTATTTTATTTTTAAATTTATTCTTTAAATTGTCTAGTTTTTTATGTATTTTATAGTAATCATTCCAATCAAAGAAATATTCTTTCTCTAATAGAGTAGCTCTGCCACTTTTTGATAAAGTTCCTAATGATAACTTTTTTATATTTAGTTTAATTAATGTTCTAATAAAATCTTCTAGTTCATTAATATTTTGTGGTGTAATTATTGTAGAAATTGTAATTTTATCAATCAACCCAATATCATTTAATAATTTAATAAAATTCATTGTTTTATTCCATGAACCATTTTTTTTAGTAAAATCATCATGCTTTTCTTCATTATAAGAATATAATGAAATCTGAATATCATCAAAAAAATTTAATATTTTATAATTGTAAGAAATATCCAAAAACCCAGTTGTTAATAAATTTAATTTAAATTTATTACTTAATTTTTTCACTATATTATTTAAATTTTTGTGCAAAAAGGGTTCTCCTCCTGATATTGTTATTTCATAAACTTTGTTCGAAAATAATTCAATAATTTTATCTATTATATTATACTCTATATCTGTGCCAAACAAAGAGCAATTATTATAACAATGTATACAATTTAAAGGACATTTCTGACTTATTTCTAGTGTTAAAGATGATGGAAAAAAATATTTTCTCTTTCCGCTTTCTATTAATATTGTTTTAGAATTTTTATTAGAATATTCTAAAATGTTTAATTTCTTAAATTTTCTTTCAAATAAATTTAATATTCGCTTTAATTCTATTAAACGAAAATCCGGATAATCGTTATGTATATCTTCTAACACATTTTCTTTATTTTTTGGATATTTAAATTTACGTAAAAAATATAATTCTGGCTCCGAAATAATTAATGATTTATTTATTATTCCATTTTTTCCATAATAATGTATATGTGTATAATCCTTAATTTTATACATTTTCCACCTCTTGTATATTCATTTTAGCCCCTTCCAAAAATCTGGAAGGGGTATGGCTATAATGTAAAAGAGCCTGTATTTTTTGTTCTTTTTGTTCCACATCCACCACCATATACTACAACTTTTAAGAATTTTTTTATATTTTTCATTTTTTCCTCCTTTCAGATGTATTTTTTCTAGTACTAGAAATTGATAGCCGGCTTTTTTATTTGCATTCACTAAATTTCTGTTATAATATAATTAGAAAAGGCTTTTATTCATATGATTTCATTTAAATTTATTTACCAACTTTTTTCTGTTGAATTTGATGATTAGATGAATTAGTTGATGAATAATCATAATCGTCTCCAGCATATAATATATTGGAGAAAAATAAAATTACAATTAATGTCATTACTATAATTTTTTTCACCCCATCACCTCCTGTTTTTATTTTAGCAATTCTAACATGATTTTCAAGTGTTACCACAAAGTTAACGAGGTGCTATTTATCAGGGTTTTATTTTTGCTATATAATTACATTTCTATTATCGTTTGTTAGTTAACATTTTTTGTGAATCGTAAAACATCTTTTAAACTGATGTTTTGTATAATATTTTCTTTCTTTTCACATTCTAAAAAATAGCGGCAATTTTAATTTTTATTTTTTGTAAATTATGTAATAAAATGGTTGGTGATAATATATGAAAATTAATAACATGTTTCTTAAAGACATCATAGACATAATTGAGTATGGTAGTTTTTCAATACCAATTGTTAATTATGTTGAAAATAAAATCGACAATTTATCTTTAAAGTATTACTTTTCCTTGTTAAAGTCAAAATGGAAAATGGATCTTTCTTATGCTATTGAATATGCAAATAAAGTTATTTCAACAACAACAACAACAATATTGAGGGAACTTGCAAGATATGAACTTATCTTAATTTATTCAAGAATGAAGAATTTTGATAAATCAAAAGAAATTTTTGATTTGTTAAAAAAGAATATAAGCAATCTTTG
>NZ_FQUI01000070.1 GCF_900129175.1 Marinitoga hydrogenitolerans DSM 16785 | reverse complement strand
GTTTTTCCTGCTCCATTTGGTCCAAATATTGTTATTTTTTCTCCTTTGTTTATTGTAAGATTTATATTTTCCAGTGCTTTTATTTTGTTTTTATATATTTTTGTCAAATTTGTTATTTCTATTATATTTTCCATTTTATCATTTCCTTTTCTGCTTTTAATATTGTGAAATTGTTCCATATTTTCTTGCTTTGTCAAAACTATTTTTAAACCAATATATTCCTATTGGTAATATTATTGCTGTCATTATTATCAGAATTATTATATCTTCTTTTATTTCATATAAACTATATCCTTTTATTAATGTTTTTCTTAATCCATCCATTGCATATGTTGTTGGTAAAATATATGATATTCCTCTTAACCATTTTGGTAATATTTCTATTGGATAGTATATTCCAGAGAACATTCCGCTTAAAAATGAATATACCCAGCTTATTGGATCTCCTTTTTTAGTTAGCATTATAAATCCAGCACTTAATATTCCTATTCCACTTAAACTTATCATTGTTATTACCAATAATATTATTGATGATATTATGTTCATTTTTATTTCTACATCAAATGTATATATTAAAAATATAAACACTATTCCTGTGTTTATTATTGTAAATATTAATCTTGAAAATATTGTGTATATAAATACTTCCCATAATGGCGTTTCTGACAGAAGCAGGTATTCTATTGTTCCCATTACCTGCTCCTGCCTTATTACATTTTTAAATGTTGTTAGGGACAGTGTTGTATAACTCATGAATACGCTTCCTGATATGAAATACGCTAAGATGTTTCCACCATACTGTTCTATCATTGGAAAGTAATTCCCCTGAGCTATGAACCTCCCCATGAATCCAAATTGTAATAATCCTAAGAATCCACTGAGTATCCCCAGCACTGCCTGGGTTTTATAGCTTTTCCATATTAATATATCCCTTAACAGAAAATATATGAATTTTTTTATTCTTTTCATGGTTTCACCTGGTATATGCATTTATAATAATATTTCTGATATTTCATCGACATATTCCTTTTTTTTACCATATACAATAATAACTTTATTTTTATTTTTATAAACATTGAAATAATATCCATTATGTTTTTGGGATACAAAATAATAATCGATTATCATTATCGAAACATTTGTTTTTATTTTCATAAAATTTTTTTCTTCTAATTCGTTTTGTATTTTTTTAAAAAAATCTTTTGCTGTTTTATTATCTAAAAACTCATAATATTCTAAATTTACACTATTTTTATCACTTTCATATTTCTTGATTTCTACTAGCATAATATTTTTTAATCTTTCTTCATAAGTGTTTTTTTTGAAAAAACTTTTATCCAGAGTATGGTGGAAAAACTTTTTTTTATTTATAATTTCATTTATTTCTTTGTATTCATTAATTTTAAATTTTAGAGAGAACCCCATGCTTGATATTAAAATTATTAATATTATTACTAATGCTATTATAGAATATTTTTTCACCACCACGACATAACACCTCCGGTTAAATTGATTTTTTACTTTTTAAATACATTAAAACTTCATTACTCTATTTAAAAATCATATTGTCACTTGTAATTACTATTTTGTTTTCTTCTATATATTTTATGTTGTTTATTATATGTTCTATAATAAATGATTTTATTATTTTTCCTTCTTTTAATTTATATATTATTACTCTGTTTCCATCTGTTATTACTAATTCATCTTTATTTATATCTATTGCTTTAACTTCTTTAAATGGATGCATGATTATATTTTCTAAATCACCTGTAAATATATTGTATATAAATATATTTGATTTTATATCTTCTACTAGTATTTTATATGTATCTTTTATCGGTATAACTTTTTTTATTGGGTTTAATATTGTTATTGATTTTATATATGAATCTTTTTGCCAGTCGTGTATTAAAATCCTATTTCCTGGTTTTGAATTAATACTTCCACTTAATCCATAATAGGATATTATATATTTGTTATCATAAGAAAGATTTATTTCTTGTATTAATCCAAAATGTCCTTTGAATTTCATAACTTCTTTTTTATTCTTATAATCATATTTTACTATTTCGTATTTTCTGTTTCCATAATATATATACTCTCCATCAAATTCTGCTGTTTTTTGTATTTTTTTATCTTTATATAATATTTTTCCTGTTTTTAAATTATATAATTCTATAATTCCATTTTCACATGATATAAACAGTTTATCTTTTATTATTTTTATTTTCGATAAATAATCATCTAGCTCTTTTTTAAAAATTATTTGTCCTTCTTTTTTTATTGTTAGTTCTGCATATTCATTTTCTATTATTTCATATCCATTTTGAATATCGTAATATTTTATATTTTCATCGTAGTTTTTGTATTTTTCTAATTTCATATGTTTATATACAATATTTTTTTCTTGAATCTTCGCATTATCTTCTAAAAGATAGAAATTTATATAATCTTCATCGCTTTTTATGAAATATTTATCTGTCAATATTACTTTATTTTTTGCAGGATTAAATCCTGCATCTTTTTCATATTCGATTTTGAAATCTTTTAAATTTATTTTTCGAAGTTTTCCTTTCCCATATAATATATATAATGCATGTATTTTTTTGTTTGTTGATATGTCATATATATATTCATTGTCACTAAAATTCTTTATTACTTTTAATGTTTTTTTGTTTAGTATGCTTACTTTATCAATTCCTGATAAGATTATTATATAATTATTTGTTCCCAATATTTTTCTTATAGGATCATTGGATATTTTTGCGATTTTATTTTC
Organism: Marinitoga hydrogenitolerans DSM 16785; assembly: GCF_900129175.1. NCBI lineage: Bacteria > Thermotogati > Thermotogota > Thermotogae > Petrotogales > Petrotogaceae > Marinitoga > Marinitoga hydrogenitolerans. The sequence goes on along the minus strand of NZ_FQUI01000070.1, from coordinate 2,547 downwards.
TAGTATTATATTTCCATCTGTTGTTCCTAGTATTATTTTTCCATCTGTTTCATTTATTGTAGATATGTATTTGTCATAATTTATAGTTTTTATATATTTCCCGCTTTCAAGACTATATTCTTTTATTTCTTTTCCCGATGTTAATAGCAATTTATTTCTACTTTCAGAAATAAAACCAATATTTATATTCCTCAGTTTATTATCAAATTTAAACAATTCTGATTTTTTTTGTAAATTATATAAATTTAAACTTACCATCCCATTTGCTGTTAATAAATAATTTTTCGAAATTGTCATAAAATTCCCTTTAAATAATTTTAATTTTTTCTCCTTCAAATTATATATTGTCGTATATGAATATATGTTCCCATTTATATTTTTATTTAATACCATTTTATTATTTGAAACAATATAAAAATTATTCCAATATATATTTTTTATTTTTATAAATTTTTTTAAATTTACATTTGTATTATTTTTTTCGTTATAATATGTAAAAAAATCCTCTATGTAATTAAAATTATTATTTTCAGATTCTAGCCATTGTATCCATCTAATCATATATGGCATTATATTATCTTTTAATTGTTTTTTATTCCATTTTTGTATGTTTATATAAAATTCTTTAAATCTATCTATTCCATAATTTTTAATAAAAAAACCTATAAATGATGCTCCAAATGTATATCCATTTTTCCAATTTAAAAATATTTTTTTATATAACTCATCATAATTCAGATTTCTATATTCTAAAGAATATTTAATCATATATTTAGCATAAAAGTGATATTTTGAACCCAAATCAAGATCATCATTAATATATTTGAACCAATTTGCAAGACCTTCTTTAAAAAAGGAAATTTCTCCTTTAAAAATATACGAATCAATAGCATGTACTATTTCATGTTTTAGATTAACCGGCATTGCAAAAATTACCTTATTATTCCAGAATCCACCAGTCTGATAATCAGATAAACCTATTACTTCTTTTCTTGTTTCAAATAAAATTACTTGAATTTTTTTATTAGTCATTGTTGATTTAAAAGTTCTTATTAAATTTTCTATTTCTTTCTGGTAATATGATGCGATTTCAATAATATAAGGAGCAAAATTAGCGTTTTTCTCAAAGTACAATTCCAGATTTTTAGTATTGAATTTCGCATAATTTTTGCTGGCATATTTATATGCCGAATTCACTTTTTTTTCATCTAGTTCAATGCAAAAACTTACAGTTATAGAAAAAATAAAAATTAATAATAATATAATCTTTTTTATCATAAAAATATCTTTTCCTTTTTCAATATTTGACACACCTACATCAATAAATGCAGGTGTGTAGATTGAGTTTAATTTCAAAGACTATTTTTAGCAATCCCCGCTTACTGGGACGTATATATCTCCACCAGGATTTTCTGTTTCTTCAACTCTATCCCAACTACCTGGAGCACATGTAAATAAACAAAGCATTCCACCATCTCCAGCCCCTGGATCACTTTCGCATGGTGTTAATTCAGATGAATCAGATAAAACACCTGGTTCATTCAAACTTATGATTTTAAATGCCATCTACATACCCCCTCATCATGATTATTACAATAAAGTTGCTTCAAACAGTAACTTTATTGATTATTTCCTTAGATAACAATACCATTGCCCATTCATATTCCAATTTTATAAGATCACAAAAATAATTTTGAATTTCTTCTGGATAAGTTTTTTGAAGATCATTTTTTAAATGGCAACCGCCTCCACACAAATTTCTTGCCCAGCATTTATTGCATTTTTCACTTTCAATACCTACCATTATTTTATTGAACAGTTTATATGCTGATTTTATTATTTCATTATGTGTATTTTTAAATATATTACCTATATAATATTTTTCATTTCCTGTTGCACGATGACACATATACAAATTTCCATCAGCAGAGAGCGAAACTTCTCTTACACCACCAAAACAGTTTATCACTAATTGATTTTTGTTTTTTATTCTATTTTTTCTAACATTTATTGAAGATAATATTATTCCAGAAATTGTTTTGTCTTCTCCGGAAATATATGATTCTATTTTTTTATTGTATTCTCTTAAATCTGGTAATAATGTATAATCTTCTGGAGCTACAAATGCACGAACAATATTTTTGAAATTATATTTAATCCAGAAATTATCAAAATCCTGATTAAATTTTGTTACTGTCATCCTTGTAATATATGGAATCTCATACTTTTCCAGCAATTTTATTCCTTCTATAGTTTTTTTAAAAGAATCCTCTTTATTTTTTAGAGGTCTTAACAAATTATGTTCTCTTTCATCTCCATCAATACTTATCATTACTTTAAAATCATATTTTTTCATAAATCTGGCTATTTCTTCATTTAATAATGTTCCATTTGTTGTTATATTGTAAGCAGGTTTTTGATCAAAATTTTTTTCTATATATTCAACAATTTTTTTGGCTCTTTCCAAAGTTACTTGAATAAACTGTGATTATGCTTAGATTAGTTTAATTATGTTCAATCAACAGAATTTTATTTTTTAATGTTTCA
>NZ_FQUI01000069.1 GCF_900129175.1 Marinitoga hydrogenitolerans DSM 16785 | reverse complement strand
AATGATTTTATTTCTTCTTATAATTTTTCTGATTTTTTCGTTTCTGTGAAAAAATGAGTTTTTCTTATTTTTTGTCTAATTTTCGGGGGTCAAGCCGCATTTTTGTTCATTTTTATTTTCCTCTTTTTGTTCTTTTTTATTTTACCATTTACATAAATAAAAAATAACATTTCCTTAATCAATCTATTATTATGTATAAAATTAATCATAATTAATAACTGCGTATAGTTTATCTAATGAATCTTTCCAATTGTGATTTTTTAAAATATATTTAAAGGCATTTTCTGCTATTCTATAATAATTATTTTCATCTAAAATGTATTTTAATTTACATAAAAAATCATCAACGGATTCAAAAGACACATAATGCTCCATATCATAAGCTCCAGGAAAAGCTAAAAAATTATTTTTTAAACCTATCACTGGAACTTTATAAGAAAAAGCCTCTAATACTTTATTTAAAATGCCGCAATTTTTTCTAATAGCAACTATTACTAAATCACATTTTTTATAAAAATTATTTAAATCATCCACTTTTCCAATAAATTCAACATTTTTTTGTTTTTTTATATAAGATGATGATATACCTTTGGTTGAATCTTTACCAGCAATAATTAATTTCAGCTTATTATTCTTTTTTATAATTTCCGGCCACCAATTATCTAAAAACCAATCAAAATTATTTTTAATCATTCCTATATAACCTATTTTTATATTTTCTTTATCAATGTTTTTTGTTTTAAACATTTTTTCACTTTTTATGTCTATTCCATTAGGAATTAAATGAATTGTTGAATTAATCTGCTTGTAGTTTTTCCTAATAAAATCTATATCCGCTGGAGAAGCTAATATAACATCATCCCAATTTTTTAATATGTATTTTTCTTTCCTATAATATTCAAAACCTTTTAATACATCTAAAACTTTCTTTCTATATTTAATATTATTCTTCCTGTTAAACTCAGTAGTAGATTTAAAAAAGAAATATAAACTATCGAATAAAAAAGATATTTTTTTTATAATAATATTTCTTTTAGAAATTGTTTTTATGATTCTTTCCACATTGATTGTTACATTAAGAGTAAAAGATAATATTATTATTTCTTCGTTCTCTAGATTTAAATCATATACTTGTTTCATAACATTTTTAATACAACGTTTCCTTTTTAAACTATACGGAACTTCAAAAATTATAGTATCATATAGTTTACTTAAAAAAGGAAGATATTTGCTTAAAGGAAGTTTAAATCCCCCAACTTCATTAAATTTTTCAGGAACAAATATTAATAATTTCATATATTCTCCTCCTCATATTTTTAAAATTGGTTAATCTCCTGAATCTTGATTTTTATTATTTTCTTAAAAAACTTTTCTCTTTTTTTAGAAGTTTATATTAATTGAATCGGTCTTATATCAAATATGAGGATGCAATAAATTAAATTGTAACATTATTTGTTGTGTTGTATTCTTTTTTATTTATTTATTTATATTTCTTCTTTTTTTTAATATTGAATAAAATGATTCTATTTTTGCGTTACTATGTGGGATTCCTTTTTACTGTATGATTATTTTTCTTTTTATTTATTTTACATTTATACATGCAAATTACATACTTTTATTAATATTTCAATATTCATATTTCTTGAATAAGAAGATCATATTTTTTATGGTTCTCTTCCAAAACGAATGGGTAATTAAGAAAAAGACAATTTACCTAAAGCAAAAAAAATAGTAATGGATAAATACTTAAAAGACTTAAAATCATAAGCCCTTTTAGTAAAAGTTCTAAGCTTTGAATACATACCTTCAATTTTAGCATTGGTTAATCCTGTTTTTAAATGCATAAGAATACCTTTTATATGCTTATATAAACTCTTAGCTGCTTTTTTCATTTCTGGAATATTTGAATTTAATGCTTTTTCATACCATTTTTTAAAGAATTTTGATGCATATGCTGGTTTTTTATAATCAAATATTTTTTTGAATTCTAGAATTAAAGAATATGCTTTTACTGTATCAAGATATTTGTATTCCATTAATTGCTCAAGTTTTTCATTTTGTTTATTTGTTAGATTTTTTGGATTTTTTAAGAATATATATTTTGTTTTATTTAGTATATCTTTGTAGTCTTTTCTTTCTCTTTTTCTTATTTTATTTAGTTGTTCGTTTAATAATTTTATTATATGAAATTTATCAAATACTAATTTTGCTTTTGGAAAATGTTCCTTTGCTCCTGATTTAAAAGATACTGACATATTCATACATATTGTTTTTATATCTGACTCTTTTCCTTTTTTTTCTATATATTTATTTTTAAATTTTTTAAATGTTTTTGCATCTTTTCCTTTCCGTATTCACCCCCTACAAGATTTGGACAAAAAATAAGAAAGTGATATCATAAAATTGAAAAAAGACAAAGGAGCTAGGTTAACGATAAAACTTAAAATATATTTTTCTGATTTTAAATTATCTGTTGTTAAAGAATACTTAGTCCAGATTCAATATCTCAAAACGATATTTATGAGAAATATAGCGTTTGACACTCAGCATTTTTTTAGTGAAAAAAAAGTTTAATGAATCTGGTCAGTATAATAAGTGCTTTATTCTAAAAAAATCGTCCTACATCTATTATTTCAGATATTTTTAAAGTTTCTCCCAGAAACTATACAAAATTCCGTGTAAATTGATAATAGTTGATTAATATAGAGTATTATAAAATATTAGTAAATCTTAAGTTTTTCTTAGATTTTCAAAAATATTATATACTTTGTGAAATTTGAATAGTAGAGTTATAATTTTTCTGTAATTATATATTTTTCATTTTCTTAAAATTAATTTTGAAAATAAAATTCAAATAAGTATAATTTTTGTTTTTATACCTTTGATCACATTTCTGTACAGTGATTTAATTAATATTCACTTTTTTAAAATAGAGACCGTGTATAATTAAAATAGAAAATTATAATATATATAATAAATATTTAAGTATAATAATTATTAGTATGGTTTGATTTAGTTATTGTTGAATTGTATAGCATTAATAATTCTAATGTTGATTTAGAAAAAATATTGATATAAAATATTTCATAGAAAAACAGTTTTGAAAATATTAAATCATATGGAGAAAGATAGAGAGTTTGACTAAGCTTAGAGCTTGTTAGCTGTAGTTATCATCTCCTTTTAGCATGGTTTAGAGAATTAAGCATTGAAAGCTTGTACAAAGTACGGTCGTATGTCAGAAGGAGGTTCTCTGTATGATTACTTGAGATTGATATTTCATCAACTAAATTTGATGTTGCTATTTTTGATGGTAAAAAGTTTAAACATTTTGTGTTTAAACAATCATATGATGGATTTAATGAATTTTTAGATGTTATTAAAAATATTAACGATGAATATATGATTGCTATGGAATCTATAGGGACTTATCATTTAGCATTAAAACAGTTTTTAAATGAAAAAGGTTTTAGTGTTTTAATATTACATCCATATTCACTTAAGAATTTTATGAGGTCATTTAATCATTCAAAAACTGATAAAATTGATTCTAAAAATATCGCCAAAGCTATATACATACTTAGAGAATATGCCATTAGATCATCTGAGCCTGATGACTTAATTTTAGAATTGAGAAATTTGCTCAGAGCTAGAAAAAATATTGCTAAAAGCCTTGCATCTTTAAAAACACATTTATAAAAAACGAATGTTTTTTATAAAGAATTGGATTATTTTTAAATAAAAACCATTTAATCCTCCTGCTTGCGCAGCATGATTAAATATATACCAGAATTATTAAATTATTTCTCAGAAATGGATTCCTCTGTTCTGTTGAAATTATTATTGCGATATCCAACATTAAAATCCATATTAAAGCATAAAAGAAAAGTTACAAATTTACTTGCTTTAGCAAATGTATAAAAGATAATCTTTTATACATTGATATTTGAAGTTTTACTATTATTTTTAAAATATCAATCTAAATCAAATATTATGATTAAAAAATGATTTTTCGCGAAGCGATGCTTCTGGAACAAAGAAAAGGCTTTAAATGTTATTAATGATTTAACCCATTCAATTGGTATAAAACACGATTCTTCTGCTATATTAATTAAATCGAAAATAGAATTAATTAAAAACCATATAGAACAAATAAAAATACTCGAAGATGAAATAGAAAGAGTTTCAAATGAAATTTTTAATAATTTTAATATGAATATTCAAAATGAGTATTTTGATGGCAATAACAGTAATAATAACAAATATGATGACAATAAAAATAATTATAATCATGGAGATAACATAAATAAAGAGAAAATAGATAAAGAGAATCCATATTATCAAGCGTATAAAGCAATAATTACTATTCCAGGCTCAGGTGAATTAGTAACTCCACTTACAATTATATCAGAAATAGGAAACATATCTCGTTTTGAAAGTAAAAAACATTTTGTCTCATATATAGGGCTTGATCCAACAATTTCCCAATCAGGAAAATACAGAAAAAATAAAAAAATATAAAAAAAAGGGAATAGCCATTTAAGACATATATTTTCATTATGGGCCATAAGAGTTTTAAAATACATACCAGAATACAAAGAAAAATACAACGCTTTAATTAAAAGAGGGAAACCAAAAAAAGTTGCCCAAACAGCAATAACAAGAAAATTGGCAGAATTAGTATATACATTATGGAAAAATAATACCGAATTTAATCCAGAATATTTAAAACTTAAAACAGCATGATTGCTTTAAATAACACACAAAACCTAAACTAATTTACAAAAAACAAATAGTTTATTTTGAATTATTGCAGCATTGATTGCTGTAAAATGGTGGATTTTTTACAAAATATCAAAAAATAATTTATTATAATTTTTATATTTTATCTCTTGACTTTTTAGAGAATACACTCTATCATCTCCAAAATATATCTAAGTTCGTTTAATATTTGTTCCCAGTCTCTATTTCTAGTAGTCCATTTTTCTATTATTCTCATTGCTGCAAGATATATTGCTTTTATCAATGATTCATCATTAGTGATGTATATTTTCTATGGAATTTATGGTATATATCTGCGGCTCTTTCCAAAGTTACTTGAATAAACTGTGATTATGCTTAGATTAGTTTAATTATGTTCAATCAACAGAATTTTATTTTTTAATGTTTCAAATTTACATCTTCCATACATCATTCTTTTTATTAATTTTATTTTGTTTATTTTTCCCTCTGCTAAGCCATTACTATATTCATATATTATTGCGTTTTCTACTGCTACTATGTCTCGTTTTATTCCATGTATGAAACTCTGTATCCCTTGAATAGAACTTTTTTCATATTTTTTTATCCAATTATGCAATTTTTCTGTGCTTTTGGAAAATAGAACTTTTTTGAATTCTTTTACT
>NZ_FQUI01000068.1 GCF_900129175.1 Marinitoga hydrogenitolerans DSM 16785 | reverse complement strand
ACAGAAAAATTACATAATTGGATAAAAAAATATGAAAAAAGTTCTATTCAAGGGATACAGAGTTTCATACATGGAATAAAACGAGACATTGTAGCAGTAGAAAACGCAATAAAATTTGAATATAGTAATGGCTTAGCAGAGGGAAAAATAAACAAAATAAAATTAATAAAAAGAATGATGTATGGAAGATGTAAATTTGAAACATTAAAAAATAAAATTCTGTTGATTGAACATAATTAAACTAATCTAAGCATAATCACAGTTTATTCAAGTAACTTTGGAAAGAGCCAGAATTTTATCCAAGTTTTAATAAAATATTATCTGACGCTTTATTGGAATTTTTCTATATAGAACCTGAAACTATATCGTTTTCCAATTTTTTGTCTTTTATTGATAAAAATTTTGAAAAGAATAATTTTTTAATGATCAACTTTAAAGATTTATTATCTAAAAATAAAGAATTTAATATATTAACTATAGATAGAAATGACTTTATTGTTGAAAAAAACAGAAGTTTAGAAAGATTAAAAAATAACAATCATAGAAAATCTGTTGATTATAAGAGGAAGCTAATAGATTTTTTTAATTATGAAAGGGAAGTTATAAAAGAAAGTAATCAATTTGTAGAAAAATACGAGAGAAGAGTATATTATGCATATGAAAAAATATCTGAAGTTTTCGTTAAAATAGAAAGTATATTAGAAACCTGGTTTTCTAAAAAAACGGCTATAGATGAAACAGTAATAATATTTAAAAAAGCTCGGAAAGATTTTGAATATAACTTTTATTATGGAAAAATAGTAGAATTAGATAAAAAACTTAAAAAAATAAAAATTGAAACAAATATTGAAAATAAAACTGAAGAAATCACCTTTGATCTTAGTATTTATAGAATAAACAAGAAATTTTTTTTCATTCCTGAAAAAGAAATACAAAATATTGATTTAATATTTTAAATATTTAGTCTAAATAGAGTGCAAATGTCAAGTAACTTTTGACCCCCTGGGGTAAAAATTTGACCCCCACAATATATTGATTTGAATAATAGTTTTTAAAGATTTATTTTAAGAATTATTGTTTTGTTTTAAGGCTTTTTTTCTGTAACTATATCCATTCATATCAAGTATTATTGCATTATGAGTTATTCTATCTAACAAAGCCTTTGTTAAAGCTTTATCTTTAAATATTTTTATCCAAGAATTTTTAACAGCAGAAATAATCCATTTTTCATTATGAAGAAAATTTATCTATGTAGTTTTATATTATATATTATTTGGGATAATTTGTTGAGTTCTTTAATACAAAGACTAAAAACAGGCGCATTATATATCAATATTAAAATATTAAATTAATTAATTTTTGATGGACTTTCAAATTTGTTTTTATAAACCAAATATGTAATTTTATTCCATTTTCTTCTTCTGTTATATATTCGAAATCTTTTATTGCATTAGAATATATTATTAACCACCCTTCTTTTAATCCAATTCTCTTTAAGTATTCTAACAATTGTTTTTTGGCATTTTCATACTTTTTTGGATCAGGATTCCTTTTTATTTCTATTAGATATTTTTGCTTTTCATATCTTATTAGTAAATCTATTTTTCCTCCATCTATTTCTACTTCTGTTAATACTTCTCCTCCTAATTCTTCCATATATGTATTTAAAAATATATCAAGATTATATTGATATACTCCTTCATATAATTTTTTCCTTTAAACATCTGTCCTCCACGTTTTTTTATATACTCTATGTATTTCTTCATAAGTTCGTTTATTTTTAGTTTTCCATCTTTTGTAAAGTATTTTGATAAGTTTTCATAAAAGTTTATTATATCATAAAATCGTGATATTCCATCTTTGAAAGTTAAGAATTAAGGTTTGAGCATTTTTGTTTTTTGGATGGTCTATAATTAATATTTGTTTTTTAAGTTTAAAATATGATGTTATAAGAAATTACAGTTAATTAATTCGTAATACTGAGTAAAGATAATTTATTTTAAAGTTTTTATATATTAAGCTTTGTTGTATAATGTAAATGAAAGTTTTTTCACAGGGGGGGATAATTTGAGAATTCAAGAACATCCGATTTTGGAATTTAAACGAGGAAAGAAAATTAAGTTTTATTTTGAAGGTCGAGAGCTATACGGTTATGAAGGTGAAACAATTGCAGCAGCATTGTACGCTTTGGGGATATGGGAATATAGAGAAAGCTTAAAAACAGGAAAACCAAGAGGTTTATTCTGCGCAATTGGTCATTGTTCTTCATGTTTAATGGTTGTGAATGGTATTCCAAATATTCGAATTTGTGTTACTCCATTAAAAGAAGGGATGGTAGTAAAAAAACAAAAACCAAAGGGTGATTTAATTGAAAGAATATGATGTGTTAGTAATAGGAGGTGGGCCAGCTGGAATTAGTGCAGCTTTAGCTGCTGCAAGAAAAAAGTTAAATGTTGTTTTACTTGAGGAAAAGGGAGTTTTAGGTGGGCAATTGATAAAACAAACACATAAATTTTTCGGCTCGAAAGAAGAGTCAGCTGGAACAAGAGGAATTTACATTGCTAATAATTTAGTTAAGAAAGTAAAGGAGAATCATAATATTGATCTATACTTAAATTCTATGGTAATGGGATATTATGAAGATGGAGTGGTGACAATATTAAAAGATGAAAGGATGCTTAAAATAAAACCAAAAAAAATCATTGTTGCAACAGGCGCATTTGAAAAATCTTTACCATTTGAAAATAATGATTTACCAGGCATTTTCGGAGCTGGTGCTGTTCAAACTTTAATGAATGTATATGGGATTTTACCTGGAAAAGAAATTTTAATGATAGGCTCTGGAAATATTGGATTAATAGTTTCATATCAATTATCTCAAGCTGGTGTAAAGGTTAAAGGAATAGTTGAAATTTCTGAAAAAATCGGTGGTTATTTGGTACATGCATCTAAAGTAAGAAGAATAGGAATTCCAATATATACCAGACATACTATAATAAAAGCAATAGGAAAAAGGAAAGTTGAAAGGGCTATTATTGAAAATGTTGATACACATGAACAAAAAAACATATCTTGTGATGCTATATGTTTAGCTACTGGTTTAATGCCGCTTACAGATATTTTAAATCAAATGAATTGTGAAATGAAATATGTACCAGAATTGGGAGGATTTGTTCCTATTAGAGATGAAAATTTAAAAACTACTATTACTGATGTTTTTGTTGCAGGTGATGCTGCTGGAATAGAAGAAGCTACTGCTGCTATGCTTGAAGGGGAACTTGCTGGATTATATTCTTCTTATGAAATAACAAATAAATTCGATAAAAGAATAAATACTATAAAGAACAGATTAAAAGAGTTAAGAAAAATATCTTCAAAGGTAGTTAACGGTTTGAAAAAATTAAATTTATATAAAGATTTTGATTTTGATTCTGATAAACCGGAAAATTTAAAACAATTGCTTAAAACAGGTGTTCCAGAAAATAAAAAAATTGATAAGTTATTTTCTAATAAAAATAAGAAATTTGCTATTATTGAATGTTTTCAAAAAATACCATGTAACCCATGTGTTGAAAGTTGCCCTACAAATGCTATAACAATGGATGATTTAAATGCAATACCAAAACTGGATTATAATAAATGTATCGGATGTGGGAATTGTGTTTCGATATGTCCAGGATTGGCTATATTTGTTGTTGATAATGAAAAAGAAAGCATTTTAATTCCCTATGAATTTTATCCAGTTCCCAAAAAAGGCGAATTTGTTGAAATACTAAATAGGGAAGGAAATATATTAGAAAAAAATGAAGTATTGAGCGTTAGAAAGCTGAAAGATAAAACTAATTTAATTGAAGTTAAAGTTTCAAAAAGAAATATCAAACATTCACGCCACATAAAGGTGGTGAGATAATGGATGAAGATAAAATTATTGTATGTAGATGCGAAGATATAACTCTTAGAGAAATTAAAGATTTAATAAAACAAGGATTCACAACTGTTGAAGAAATAAAAAGAATTTCAAGAGCTGGAATGGGACCATGTCAGGGTAAAACTTGTGGTCCAATTATTGCAAGAGAAATTTCTAAATTTACTGGAAAACCAATAGAAGAAGTTTATAATCTACATAACAGACCACCATTTGGGGGGATTTTCTTTAAGGAGATTGTAGGTGGAAAATATGAAAAATAAGGCTTCAGTTGTTATTATTGGCGGAGGTGTAATAGGGGTATCCATAGCATATAATCTTGCTAAAGCTGGTTTGAAAGATGTAGTTTTACTTGAAAAAAAGTATCTTGCATATGGTGCTACAGGAAGATGTGGTGCTGGAGTTAGACAACAATGGGGAACAAAACAAAACTGCATTTTATCTCGTGAAAGTGTGAAAATATTTGAAAATATAAATGATATACTCGAAACAGATATCGATATAGAATTTAAACAAAAAGGATATTTGCTTCTTGCATATACAGAAAAAGAGTGGAATCAATTTAAGAAAAATGTGAAGTTGCAGAACTCTCTTGGTATAAATTCAAAACTTTTAACTCCACAAGAGGCTAAAGAGATAGTTCCATTTTTGAATACCGAAAAGTTGCTTGGAGCTGCATTCTATGACAAAGATGGGCATGCCAACCCATTTTTAACAACCATAGCTTATGCCCAGGCAGCAAAAAGATTGGGAGTTGAAATTAATAAAGGTGTAGAAGTAAAGAACATATATATAAAAAACGGAAGAATTAAAGGCGTTTATACTGATAAAGGATTTATTGAAACAGAAAAAGTTGTAAATGCAGCTGGAGGATGGTCAGCCGAAATAGGTAAAATGGCTGGTGTTGATTTACCTGTATATTCTGAGAGGCATGAAATACTCGCTACTGAACCTGTAAATGAAATACTTGGACCAATGGTTATGTCCTTTTCTTACAATATATACTGTCAGCAAACACCGCATGGTTCATTTGTGATGGGTGAAGGGCCAAAAAAAAGTGTTGAAAATAACATTAAAAGCACATGGCAATTTCTTGAAAGCATAGCTGAAAAGGTAACATGGCTACTTCCACCAACAAAAAATTTAAGAGTTGTACGTCAATGGGCGGGTTATTATAATATATCACCTGATCATCAACCAATAGTTGGTGATTGCAAAGAAATTGAAGGATTTTATATGGCAATAGGTTTTAGCGGTCATGGATTCATGTTGGCTCCAGCAGTCGGTATTTTAATGAAGGATATAATTTTAGGTAATAATTTAACATGGGATGTTGTTCTTGATATTGGTAGATTTGAACGAAAAGAAATTATTAATGAACCATCAGTAGTATAAAGATTTCCGGTAGGGAGTCAAATCAGTAAAAAAGAGCAAAAAGGAAATAATTAGCTATAAAAGAAGCTAATAGTTTGAGAATATTGAAAT
>NZ_FQUI01000067.1 GCF_900129175.1 Marinitoga hydrogenitolerans DSM 16785 | reverse complement strand
CAAATTTTTCTACTGATATCCCAAATAATTTTTTTTGATATATCTTATAATACTCATTTCTAATAGCATAAGGTTTTCTGGATGTGTATTTTATATTATAAGAATTAATAAATTTCATTATTGTTTTTGATTTTATAATTCCCTTTCTGATTTTTAAATCATTATATTTTAAAATAAAGTTTTTTAATTCATTATCTATTTTATAATCTGTAGCAGATACTTCAGGAATAAAATTATAAAAAGTTTTTTTAATCTTTATTCTACCATCTTTATTTAATTGAATAATAGTATTAGCAGTATCAAAAGCTTTCACATCATTATTAATTCTTCTGACTTCAAAAACAGTATCAAGCCAGTTATAAATATACTCTAAATCTTCAAAATAATAACCAATATAATATTCCAGTAAATCAGCTGCAATCAACGCTTTCTTTTTATCTTCATTCCTTATCCACCATGCAGCGCCATTTAAACCATTACACATCATTGTTGGATGTAGAAATTTTTTTGCAAGATTATATCCTTCTATAAATAACTCATATGCTTTATTATAATCTTCTTTCTTAATATAATCTCTTGCCTGAGAATACTTCAAAATAGCTTTATCCACATTGTTTTGTACATAATTATCAGAATATGCTTTAAATTCCTTATCAAGGATATTATATTTTGTATTTAATAACTTTAAACCAGGAATCATTAAATTCCTGGCATATTCTGAAATGTTATTAAAATTATCTCTTAAATATTTACATTCTTTTTTAGCGAGTTCAAACTGATTATTTTTTACATAAAGAGATATAAGTTCAAACCTTGCTAACTCTCTTAATATTGTTGTTGTTGTTGTTGAAATAACTTTATTTGCATATTTGATAGCAGAATTAAAATCTCTTTTCCATTTTGATTTTAATAATAAAATATAATATTTCAAATCTTCTTTGATGTTGTTTTTATAAATATAATTAATAATCGGGATTGAGTAGATACCAAATCTTATAATATTGAGAACATTTTTTATTTTATTTTTTTTCATTAAAACCATCTCCTTAATACACGAGAAATAATATCTTTACTAAAAATTTACCAATATTCTTCCTTTAATTATTTAACAAATCATAAAAATTATATCATTCACAAAAAAGCACAAAATAAGTAAAATTAATAAAAATTATAATATTATTAAAATGTAACAATATTTGTTTTTACAAATATTGTGAAATTGTGAAATTATAAAACGCTGATAAAATAAGGATTTATAAAAAATAAAAAAACACTTGAAAGTCATGTTAGAAATGGTAAAATGAAAACAGGGAGGTGGGATAATGAAAAAAACTATTATATTAATAATTATAGGAATTCTGTTATTTTCAACAATCTTATTTGCAGGAGATAATGATAAAGAATACACAACCGATTCATACAATCATCAAATTCAAAATGAAATTTCTGAGTAAGTTTTGAAAAAAGGGCCTTATATATTATAACAAAATTTATACACCTTACCAACCGGTTGGAAAAAACTAAAAAAAAATTTTTTGAAAGGAGCGAGAGTAATGAATATCTTAAAAAGAATAGTTTCAGGCAAAATTCCATTAGGAGGATGTACAAATAGAAGTCAAAGATGTGCGGATTTAACCCAATAATAACTAAATAAAAAGTCGGCCGACTTTCATAATATTTGCAGGGAGGTATTAAAAATGGGGTATGTTTACTCTAAATATTTAATAAATAAAAAAATTAAAAATAAAGATGTATTTTATAATCTTCTTCTTAGAAATTATATAGAATTAGATTTTGATACAGCAAAAAAATTGAAAAATATTAATAATAATCTTGATAATATAGATTTTTTTATTAATGAAGGAATTTTAGTAAAAAAAGACTTTAGCGAAAAAAATTTGTATTATTATATCACAAATAAGATAAAATATACAAATTATACACTTTCTATTACTGATACAGTTACTTTGGATTGCAATTTGGAATGTAGTTATTGTATGCGACAAAATACATATAAGTCTGAGCATATTGTTCCTCAATCACCAGAAAAGAAAATTGAAGTATGGAAAAAATTGTTAGAATTATTACATAGTGAAGAAATTGTTGTAACCTTTTTCGGTGGAGAACCATCATTATATCCGAAATATATTTCTTCAATGATTGAAAGATCTGAAAAGTTAAATCTTCCTGTGAAAAATTTTAATCTAATATCAAATGGTGTCAGCTATTCTGAAAAAATGATAGATGTTTTGAAAAGTAATAAAATTAAGTTTGTTCAAATAACTATTGATGGACCTAAAGAAATACATAATTTAAGAAGGAAATCTGAAAATATTAATAATAGTTGGGATTATATAATTAATACAATAAAAATAATTTTAGAAAAGACTACATCAATAATTATATTACATAGTGTTATAGATAATATAAATTTTTATGAAGGTCATTCAAAAATGCTAGAAGATTTAATAAATATTTTTGGTATTACTGCATTAAAAAAGAAATTTATTTTTAATATTGGTTTATTAAGTCATCCAGATGGATTCTGTTCATATACAAAGAAAAATATTCCTTCTCTAGAAAAATACGGTAAAATATATCTTGAAACATTAAAAAATATTTTAGAAAAAAATTTAAATGTTGTTGATTTTTTAAATGTTTGGCCATGCACATATAATAAAGAAGGGGATATAGTTATTGCACCTAATGGAGATTTGTATAATTGTATTTCTGGAATTGGAATTGATAAATTTAAAATTTGTACCTACGATGAAATAATAAACAAACCAGAAAATTTTTTAAGAAAATATTCACAGTTTTTGGAAAACAAATTTACTGATGAATTATGCGAAGATTGCAAATATTTACCAATATGCAACGGGGGGTGTAGATATAATATTTATATTAACAAAGCAAAAAAAGATTGCTGGAAAGCATTTCATAATAAGGTATACGAGGAACTTTTAAGTTTATATTTTAAATATAAAGAGCAGGTGAAAATATGAAAGTAATAGAAGCAAAAAATATTAAAAAAAGTTTTGAAAATCTTGAAGTATTGAAAGAAATTAACTTGTCAATTAAGAAAGGGGATTTTGCTGTTGTTATAGGAAAAAATGGAAGCGGTAAAAGCACATTACTTAAAATTGCAATAGGATTATTATTACCGGATGAAGGAGAAATAAAAGTTCTTAATTATGATGTTAAGACAAAATGGAAAAAATTATCAAAAGAAATAGGGGTAGTACTTACAAATGAAAGGAGTTTATATTGGAAATTAACAGCTTATGAGAATCTTGATATATTTGGAGGTATTTATGGAGTTAAAAGAAATATAAAAAAAGAAAAAATTAGATATTTGCTTGAAAAATTTAATCTTACACAATTTTCAAATATTACAGTTGAAAATTTTTCAACTGGAATGAGAAAAAAATTAATGCTATGTAAAGCTCTTATCCATGAACCAAAAGTTTTATTTTTAGATGAAATCTTAAATGGTCTTGATCCAGAAGCCGTATATGAAATGATAGAATATTTAAATGAGTTAAACAAAGAAGGATTAACGATATTTATGATTAGCCATATTCTCCATGGTTTTTCAAAAAATACGGATATATATTTTTTAAAAGATGGATCTCTCAAATTAACAACAAAGTTTGGAGATATAAAAGAAGAAAATAAAAATATTTATGATTATTTTAGAGATATCATCAAAAGTGAGGAATCTGTATGAAGGATATAATGTATCTTATAAAAAAAGACTGGCTGATAAGAAAAAAATATAAATTTGTATGGATAAATATGGCATTAACTCCATTTTTTATGATAGGACCATATATTTTTACATCAAAGTTATTTGGAAAAGTAAATTTTTCAGAAAGTATATTAATAGGAACGCTATTGTGGTACTGGTTAAATCAATATTTTTGGGGAGTAGGTGATGGATTTGGAGAAGAAAGATCTGAAGGAACTTTAATTTCCATAATAATATCCCCTGTTTCATCTTTAAAATTTCTCTTTTCCAAAGGAATTGATACATTTTTAACTAATATTTATATTACTTTATTTACCCTTATTTTCTTTGCGCTTTCTGGAATAACAACAAAATTTAGCTTATGGATATTTGTTCTTTTATCTATAAGTGGATTATATATAACGTTTTTTTCCATATTTTTTGCAGCATTAGCATTATGGAAAAAGAAAATAGGTAGTATTAATTATACACTTCAGTATTTTATAGGGCTTCTTTCTGGAATGACCAGTCCTGTAAATTACTATCCTATATATATAAAAGCAATATCATATATAATCCCACTAACTTACTTAATATCTATAGGAAGAAATATAATTCAAACTGGAAGTATTGATAATAAAAATTTATATATGCTTCTAATATTAACGATAATAAGTTTTTTATATCTTGTTATAGGAATAATAATGTTAAAAAAAGTGGAAAACTATACACGGAAAAAAGGCGAGTGGGAAACATGGTAAACAGTCTATATCTCGCAAAAGCAAATTTTTTAACAGCAAAAAAATATAAAATAGACTGGTATGGTGCATTTTTCACACCATTATTGACTATATTACCAGTATTTTTGCTTTTTTATTTTGGGGAAAAAAGTGGATTGGTTCAATTTTTTTATGGAAATACAAATACTAAAAATATATTTGGGTACATTTTAATTGGAGCAGCATATTGGAATTATATTGAAGTGTTATGGGGTGTTATATTTACATTAAGGCATTATATGAGAATAGGTCAGTTAGAAGAAATATTTTTAATGCCAATTAATCCTTTTGGATATATTTTTGGATGGTCAGTATTAGGTATATTAAAAGTTACTTTAGAATCAATTCCAATAATAATATTATCTATTTTATTTAATTTAACAACACTTAATTTTATGAATTTTATAGTATCAGTAGGTGTATTCGTTATATCAATGTTAGCATCATTTGGTTTTGTATTTTTCTTTTTTGGTATTACATTACTATTTAAAGATGGTGATGAATTAGTAAGTTTAATAGGAAATGCAGCACCATTATTAGGAGGTATGTTTTTTCCAATAACTGTTTTACCAAATTTTTTAAAAATTTTTTCTTATCTTTTCCCATTTAGTTGGGGATTAGACTTAATGAGACATTTATTAATGAATACAAATACAATTTTAGAGATTAATTCAGAATATATAATATTGACTATAATATCGATAGTATATTTAATAAGCGGAATTATTACATTCAAAATTTTAGAAAAAAAATCGCGTAAAAAAGGTTTTCAGGGCTTTTAATATAAGTAAAAAATGTGGATTTAATTCTTAATTTGGATGAAAAATAGACTAAACCTTAATAAAAATATATGAAATAATGGAAGAATTGTCGCAAAAAGGAAAAACGATAATATTAGCCAGTCATGACGTAAGTGAAATAGAAAAAACAGAAAGGATAATAGGGTAAAAAAAATAGTGGCAGACAAAAAAACAGAGGAAATACTCAAAAAAACAACAAAAGAAAATGAAGAAAGGTTATTGGAATTAATCAAATAAGATAAAACCAATTAATCATTAACATCAAATAATAGCAAGAATATAAAATTGCATCAATACATTAAACAAAAACTTAACCATAAAAATATATCAGGTGATAAAATAATTAT
>NZ_FQUI01000066.1 GCF_900129175.1 Marinitoga hydrogenitolerans DSM 16785 | reverse complement strand
TTGAACTTTTCTATATGATTTTTTAGCCATTTTTAACAACATTAGAATTTTAAGAATAGCTTTATCTGAAAATTCTTTTTTTCTACCAAATGAGTATTTCGGTTCGTTAAAAAATATATCTATAATATTGAAAATAAATAAAATTTCTTTTTTTACAAAAGATGTATTGATTTCTATTCTTTTTTGTGCTAACATTGAATTGGGCACTCCTTTCTTTTGTTTTTTGGCTCAATTCAATGTTTCTACATTGAATCAAGGAGTGCCTTTTTTGCTTCTTACTAATTGGACGTCCTAATAATAATAATAATAATAATAATCAATAACAATAATATAATTATTCTATACTAATTATACGAGGGGATATTAGTGAAAAGAAAAATTGAATTGATGATTATAGATTATATAATATTTGTTTTGAGCTATTTTATAGCTCTGTTTTTTCGATTCCAACTAGATTTTATAGAAATGGGAAAATACGTGTATCCTGTTATCATTTTCCCATTTATTATGGTTTTGAGTATGTATTATAATAAAATTTATGATCATATATGGCGGTTTGCAACATTGAAAGAAATTAAGACTATTATATATTCTTCATTTTTAGGATATTTGTTAAACTTTTTGATTATAGAAGGATTAAGAAGAATATGGTTTTCTGATTTTATAATACCCATTACAGTTGGCTTTATGACAGCTCTTTTAGGTGCAATATTGATAATATTTAGTAGGGTTTGGTGGTTTTCAAAAAATAAGAAGGTTGTAGAAGAAAACGTGTCAGAAGATAAAAATGTATTAATAATTGGAGCAGGAGAAGCTGGAGTTGAACTTTTAGATGAATTTTTAAGGCATCCTTCTTTTGGAAAGGTTATAGGTTTTTTAGATGATGACGAATCAAAAATTGGAAGAAAAATAAGAAATATCAAGATTTTAGGGAAGACATCTGAAGTAATGCGTTTTGTAGAGGAATTTAAAGTTAATGAGGTTATTATTGCAATACCTTCCGCAACATCGGAACAATTGAAAAATATTATAGATAAAATTGATACTAAAAAAGTCAGATTAAAAACATTACCAGGAATATTTGAAATATTGAATAACAAAATTTCTCTTGGGTTTTTAAGAGATGTAAATATTGAGGATTTATTAGGTAGAAAAGAAATAAAAGTGAATTTTGATGAAATAAAATATTATATTACCAATAAAAAGATACTTGTTACTGGTGCTGGTGGAAGTATAGGCGCAGAAATATGTAGACAAATAGCAGCATTAAATCCTAAAGAATTGATGTTGTTAGGTCGTGGTGAAAATAGTATATTTCATATTTCAAAAGAAATAAAAGAAAGATTTCCTGATTTGAATATAATAGAAATTATAGGTGATGTAACAAATGAATTTAGAATGGATCATATTTTTAAAAAATTTTCACCAGATGTCGTTTTTCATGCTGCTGCGCACAAACATGTTCCTTTAATGGAAAAAAATCCTTCAGAAGCATTTAGAGTAAATTCATATGGTACGTATATTCTTGCAAAGAAATCGATAGAAAATAATGTAAAACATTTTATTTATATCTCAACAGATAAAGCTATAAATCCAACATCCATTATGGGAACATCAAAAAGATTTGGAGAAATAATAATTAGATCATTGGCTCAAAACACAAAAACAAAGTTTGGAATAGTTAGATTTGGCAATGTGTTAGGTAGTAGAGGGAGTGTAGTTCCTATATTTAAAGAACAAATAAGAAAAGGTGGGCCTGTAACTGTTACTGATCCAAAAATGAAACGATATTTCATGACAATTCCAGAAGCTGTTGCTCTAGTATTACAGGCAGGAGCATTTGCCAATAATGGAGAGGTTTTTGTTTTAAATATGGGTGAACCAGTATTAATTAATAAACTTGCGAGAGAAATGATTCGATTATCTGGGTATATTCCTGATCAGGATATAAAAGTAGTATATACGGGAATAAGACCAGGTGAAAAATTATATGAAGAATTATTTTTGAATTCAGAGGAGTTTTTAAAAACAGAAAATGATAGAATATTTATGTTAAAAACGAATAATATTTTAAATTCAAAAGATTTAGAGAGTCTTATTGAAAAAATTATAAATGTTTTTAAATCTAATAATTTTGAATTGATAGATAATTTGATAAATAAATATATACCAGAAGCAGTTTCAGAAGTAAAAAAGGATATAGCTTATTAAGAGGTGGAATATGAATTATATAATTATTTTATTACTATCAATAATAATCACGTATTTAATGATACCAATTGCAAAGAAATTAAATGTTGTTGATAAACCAGATGAAGATTTAAAGATACATAGAAAGGTTACACCTTATCTTGGCGGCGTTGCTATATATCTATCAAGTATTTGGTTTATTGGTGATATTAGATTTATTGTTTTTGGAACATTAATGTTGATACTTGGTTTATTGGACGATATAATGAATGTCTCTCCGAAATTTAGATTAATTAGTGAATTTGTAGGTATTGTATTAACACTATTGCCTTTTTATAATTCTCTTGGTATAATGTATTCTATAATACTAACAATTTTAGGAGTTACATTAATTAATGCAGTTAATATGATAGATGGAATGGATGGAATTTGTGGTGGGAATACGTTATTTGTAATATTGTTTTTAAGTATTATATCAAAACATTTTGATTATATATATATTGTTGTAGGAATAATAGGATTTTTAATTTTTAATTTTCACCCAGCGAAAATTTTTCTTGGAGATGCAGGATCGTATTTTTTAGGATATACAATATTTTATCTAACAGTTATAATGACATCAAACCATGGTTTTGGAGGTTTTGCAATATCTGTAATTGTCTCTACTTTGTTTTATACAGATATATTTTTTAGTTTCTTAAGAAGAATTTTAAACAATCGTTCACCTTTTTCAGGTGACAGAGATCATATTTATGATAAAATAAAAAGGAGATACAAATTATCCGTTAAAAAAACAGCTGTTATTACATATGTATTTTCATTTTTATTTGGTATAATAGGTATTATTAGTTGGGATTATCCGTATTTAGGATTGACTCTGGCTGTTATAGAATTTTTATTTTTAGGAATATATTTAAAGTTATATTCCTATGATTAATGGAGGTAAAATATGGCCTTATTAAAAGGTATAGATGGTTCATACTTTGAATTAAATCCAAGGGTAATAAAAAAATTTTGGTTTGCTGATTCGATAGATGAAGATGTAGAAGAAAAATATATATTTGAAGTAAAAGCCAAAACAGGTGATTTTATCTGGATGCCAAATGAATTTAGTGTGGAATTGGCCGATTCTATTGATGTTGAAATGGAGTATATACCAACTCTTTTAACGATATTTAGATTGAATAGATATTTCAACAATAGGATGAAAAGTATTTTTTCATTTCTTTCAACAGATTCGTTAATGTTAACAGAAAGTATTATAAATCAAGAATTAATGGTATATACTATTAATGAAAGTGTCGATTTTTCAGCTGTATATGTTAATAAATCTGGGAGATATTATGAGCATCATTTTATTTTTTCAAGATATGATTATCAAAGTGTTTTTGACATAAGTATTAAAACAACAATGACAGAGATAAAAAAGTTTTATAAATCTTTGATAAATGAATTTAATAAATTTAGATTAAATGTTTTACCTGAGATAATAAATCAAGAAGATTTCTTGAAACATATATCTCAAAGGATAAAAATTGTTAATTATAATGAATTAAAAAATATTGAAGATAATATCTTTCAATTATACAATATAAATAATTTGAACAAAAGTATGTCTTTAAGCAATTCGAGTGAAGCGTTTAAGGCTTTTACTAACTTTATTGCTGAAATGAAAAAACAAAATAGTGTTAAGGATGAAGATGAAGACATTGATATAGAAATATTTATGGAAGAAGATGAAAATTCTGATGAAAATGAAACATTATGGGAAATTATAGATGAAATAGAAGAAGAAATAAAAAACATGTTAGAAGGTGAAGAAATAGAAAATGATTTTATTTTAACTCGAGACGAAAAACTAGAAAGCATATATGTAGAAATTCAAAAAAGTTATGAAGTTTTTAATAGAAAGGTTTTAGATGAAGATGATGAGAAAAAAGAGGAGAAATTATTAAAAAGTTTAATTTTAATATACGGAGTGGAAACTATTTATGAATTAAAGGAAAAAATGAAAAAAGATTTTAAAGTTATAAATTTAGAAAAATTAATTGATGAATATTTGAAAAATTCAGATGAGGGAATAGTTATGGAATATAAGAAATGGTATAAAAAAATAATAAAGAAGTTAGGAAAGAATTTAAATCAAATTACATAAACCTGGATATTTTCCGGGTTTATTTTATTGTGATAAATTTTAACAGGGGGTATAAAAGTTGGCGACAAAATGTAATAGATATTTGTTATAAAAAGAAAAAAAGAATTTTGGAGGTATAAATGGAACCATTAGCTATATATATAACATTTACAAATTTTTTTACAAGTTTTTTTAAATCATATTTCAAACCATTAATTCCATTTTTCATGGAATATTTTAATGTTAATGAACCAAGAATATTTGTTATGATGGCGTCAATTTTGACGTTAATATCTTCTTTTAGTCAGGTGTTTTTTGGATATCTTGCTGATAAATCGAATAAGAAATTAGTATTTTTGTATATATCAGTATTGATAACCATGACGCCTATACTTTTTTTAGGTCATATAAAATCAATTTGGTTTTTATTTATAATTTTCTTAATAGGATATTTAGGGAGTTCAGCTCAGGAACCTTTAGGAGCGGGAATTAGTGGAGCTTTAGGTAAAGGGAAAGGTATAGCAATAGCAATATTTATGGTTGGCGGAACATTTGGTTATGCATTGGGACCTGTTTTTATAACCTATTATGTATCTAATTACAAATTAGAGAATTTAACATATATAGGGATAGTCGGAATATTATTATATACAATTTTATTTTATTTTGCATATAATTATTTCAAAACGCATAAACACTTAAGTTCTAAAGGTAAAAAAACACGATTTTTTGAAAGTTTTAAGGGTTTTAAATATATTGCGCCTATCTGGTTTTTAACAGTTCATAGAGCATTTGTTAGTATTATGTTTAGATCCTATGTGCCTATAAAATCAAGAATGTTAGGATATGACTTAACAATAGGAGGACTGTTGGTAACTCTTGGTTTTTTAGCAGGTACGTTTTCTAATCTACTTGGAGCAAAACTTGAAGAGAAAACCAGTGTAAAATTTGTAAATCTTCTATACTTTTCAGCATTTTCAGTATTGGTATTTCTTTTTGCATCATCTACAAATATATGGATATTAGCAATTTCTTATATATTGGCAGATGCTTTTATGTTTTTAACAATGTCAGTAAATGTTCATTATGCACAACAATCATTACCTAATAATAAAAGCTTTGCATCTGGGGCATTAATGGGATTTACAAGAGCAATGGGAAATGTTTTAATTACAGTATATACATTCTTTTTTGGGAATAATATTCCTTTTATTTTAAACAGTTTATGGGTTTTTGGAATAATAGGAATAATATTGACATTTATTTTAATAAAAGAACCGATTTTTGAAAAATCTAATTAAATATAAAAAGCTCCCGGAATTAATCGGGAGCTTTTTTCCCGAGTTTGACAGCAATTTAAGGAAAAATGAAAAAATTGGACGGTAAAATGCGTATTTGAGGTGTGTAAATCTAGGTCAGTCGAAAAAGTGTGTGGCTAACTTTTTATAATATTTTTGCATATAACTATTGATTTTACTTACTTTTAGTGGTATAATATATATGAAAACCACTAAAAGGAGATGGCATGATGTTCGTTAAAATATCAAAGGTGAAAGGAAAAAAGTATTTAAGAGTAATGGAAAGTGT
>NZ_FQUI01000065.1 GCF_900129175.1 Marinitoga hydrogenitolerans DSM 16785 | reverse complement strand
GGGTAGAGATGATTTACTTACTTCTATTAAATCAACTCGCTCTAATTTTGTTCGGAGATAATATACATACTTACTATTAACTATTTTTATTATTTATTATTTTTTTGAAATTTCAATCTTTCAAATTAGCGAATCTTTTTGATTCGTTCTTTTGGTTTATGCTTTTCATACTACTTTTCAGTTTGATTTCGTCCCTTTTTTCTACTTCTTTGTTTCCCCTCTCTCTAATTTTGCTATTTTTTCCCTGTTTACCTTTGTGTAATCTTTTTTGCTTTGCCGTTACTTTCTTTTTCCTCTATTTTTGAAGATCCTATTGAATAAACAATCATTAAAAAATGATAATCATAATTTGGAATAAATAAACTAATATCTTTAAAAGCAATAGGATTCAACATTAAATTTCCTGTTTTACGTCCATATAATGGGTTATTATAACTCAAAATACCTTCCATAAAACTTATGCTTGATCCGCATAAAATCAGTTTGATTTTGGAAGTTTCAAATTCATCAATCAATAATTGAAGTATTGAAAGCATTTCCTGATTCTTTTCGACCATATACTGAAATTCATCTAAAATTAAAATTAAATTTTCTTTTTTTGAAAATTCAAACAGAATTCTAAATGCATCTTCCCAGTTTTCAAAATTAATTTTGCCAAAATTCAAAAATTCTCCTACTTTCATTGAAAAAATTTTTAACTGTTCTTTTGGAGAAATTTTTCTTGCAGTATAATATAATGCATTTTTGTTTTTTGATACTTCTTTTAATAAAAAACTCTTCCCAATTCTTCTTCGGCCATATAATATAAAAACTTCTTTTTTATTGGAATTCAAAATCTTTTCAAAAAAATCTCTTTCCTCAAATCTATTTATAAAAATAATTTCACCCCCAATTTAAATTATACTAAACTAAATTAGTATAATTTAAATTAGTATAATTTCAATGTAATTATATCACAAAAAAATAATTTCATTATACTATCTACCAAAAATTTTCTTTTTTTATATTTTCTAAATTGAAATATTGATTTTATGACTTTTTTAGGATAATAAAAAAGCCGTATATCCAAATTAGATATACGGTGGTTTCATATATAAAAAAATTATCTTTGCTTATTAAATTTAAATAATTTTTTTAATTCTTCATCAGAAAGTTCTGAAATCCACTTTTCACCCATTTTTAAAATATTCCCACTTAACTTTTCTTTTGCTTTAAGTAATTCATTTATTTTTTCTTCAAAAGTATTTTTTGTAATAAATCTATGAACGATTACATTTTTCTTTTGACCTATTCTATATGCTCTATCAGTTGCTTGATTTTCCACAGCTGGATTCCACCATAAGTCATAGTGTATTACATGTGATGCTGATGTAAGATTTAACCCAGTCCCTCCAGCTTTTAGAGATATTATCATTACAGGAAATTCATGTGAATTTTGAAATTTTAAAATATTATCTTCCCTCATTTTTCTGTTTAATCCTCCATGGAAAAATAAAGGAGATATTTTTAGATTATTTTTTATAATTTTTTCCAAGATCTTACCCATTTCTTTATATTGCGTAAATATTATAGCCTTTTCATTATTTTCGAGAATTTCATTCAATAAATCTATTAATTTCTTTGATTTTCCAGATAGCTCATAATCAAAATTATTATCTTTTAAATAATTTGAAGGATGATTACATATCTGTTTTAATGAAGTTATTAATTTAAATATTATTCCTTCACGTTTAATTCCATCAGTTTCATTTATACTATCAATTATTTTTACAGCTTCATTATATAATGTTGTTTGATATTTTGTAAGATAAACATACTGATCAAAAATTATTTTTTCTGGCAAATCTTTAATAATATTTTTATCCGTTTTAAGTCGTCTTAATAAAAATGGATTAATAATAGACTTGAGAGATTCCATCTTATATTCGTTATTATACTTTTCTATAGGAATAGCATATTCATCAACAAATTTGGAAATATTTCCTAAATATCCTGGCATTAAAAAATCAAAGATACTCCACAAATCAATTAGTTTATTTTCTATAGGGGTACCCGTTAAAGCTATTCTTCTTTCTGCTCTTAATAATTTAACAGCTTTAGATTGTTTTGATAAATAATTTTTAATATTTTGTGCTTCATCTAAAATAATATAGGACCATTCTTTATTTTTTATTTTTTCCAAATCGCGTCTAATTACTCCATAAGAAGTTATTAATACATCAGATTTTTCATCTAATTCTCTATCGCTACCATGATAAATGTTGTATTTTAATGATGGTGAGAATTTTTCTATTTCATTAGCCCAATTGCCTATTAATGTTGTTGGACATATTACAAGAGCTGGTTTAGTTAACTCTTTATTTTCTTTATCTTTTAATAATACAGAAATAACCTGTATAGTTTTTCCAAGTCCCATATCATCAGCTAAACAAACTCCAAACCCTTTTTCTGTATGCGCTTTTAACCATCTATATCCCTTTTTTTGATAATTTCTCAAAGTAGCCTTTAGCGTTTTTGGGGTTTTTATATTTTTTATATTTTTTATTTCTGATATTATATTTTTAACTTTTTCATCTAAAAAAACCTGTACATTATTAATTTCACCAGAAAGTAATATTTTTAAACCTTCAAAATTGGATTTGATTTTAGGAGTTTCTTCAATTTTTTTTAATATATTAAGCACTTTTTCAGGATTTAAATTTATATATTTGTCTTTAAATTTTATGATCCCGTTGGCTTTTCCAGATAATTTTTTGAATTCTTCTAGTGTTAAAAAATCATCTCCTATGGCTATTTTCCAATCAAATTTTAAAAGATCTTTCAAACTTAAAAAACTTATAATATTTTTTTTACTTTTTACAACAATTGCTGGTTTAACATCAATAATTTTTTTCATTTCTTTGGGTAGTAAAAGCTCAATACCAAATGTTTTTAAAATAGATTTTGTTTCAAAAAGAAGTTGACTTAATTCTTCAGATGTGATAATAATATCGTTATTTTTTACCAATAATTTTGTAGTTTCGGACAAATTAGAAATAAACCCAAGTTGTTTAAAAATCTCTTCTTTTTCTATACTATCATCTATTTTATTTAAAAATGTTGATAATTTTATAGGTTCTTCTAATAAATCTTTATTATTTTTTATTAGAAGGGATAATGAATATCTATTTTCAATAAACGGTGAAATTTTTATAACTAGCGAATAATTTATGTTTTTAAAAAAGAAAGGACTGAAATAATTTTTTAAATATGTGTATATTTGTTTTTCTTTAAAGTTTGTAGAGGTATATATGTTATCTGAAATGAATAATGTTAGAATTTTATTTTTTAAATAATCATTATTACTAAAAAAAGCTCTTTTTGTTATCTCTTTAATAAAGAGTGAAATTATATATATTACAGCCTCTTTCTTTTTTACTACAAAATTTTTATTTTTATGAAGAATTAGATTATTTGGAATAATTAATTCCAGAAATTCAATGTAATTTTTAACTGATTCGTTTGATAACAAAGGTAAATACTTTATATAAAATTTTTCTTTATCTACTTGTTCAGGAAAAGGAGCATAACTGTTATATAAAACTAAGTTATATACAAAGCTTAACGTTTTTTTAAAAAAAACAGAATATTCATTATCAGTATTTTTTATTAATAACGGAATTTTTTCAAAATATGAAAAAAAATCTTCAAATGTAATATTTTCTTTTTTTGATATTGGATTAAAGCCTGTTATCTTTATTTTGGGATTTATAACGTCATAAAAAAACTCGAATTTACTTTCCTTGAAGTATGGATTAATTTCTTCAGATAATTTAATATTTTCAATATAAATAGAATTCTTCAAATAAATTTTATTTAATAATGATTTTACGTTTTTTCCAATGGATAAATTACTTTCTGGTAAATAATCAATTATATTAACTTTTTGATTAAAAAAAACAGATGGTTCTATTACTTTTGATATATCAATATTATCTTTTTGGATGGGTTCGAAAATATTTTTTTCTTTTGTTTTTTTTGATTGGATTTTAGCTAATTTTAATAATTTTTCTTTTTTTAATCCATGCATTTCAAATATCAAAAATGGATCTTTATCTAATTCATCAGCTATAATATAATAAACAGCTGCAAGATGTTTACAGGGATTTGCCCAGTCTGGACAGGAACAATAAGCATTTATTTCTTCCCATGAAGACGGAAATAAATTTATTCCTTCATTTTTCAATACATCATAAAGTTCTTCGGGTAATTTTCCAGACATTAATTGACCAGAAACATATGGAGTTTCTAGTAAAATATTAGCTATTATATTTATTTCTTCATCTGTAAATTTATACAATGAGATTTTTTCTTTATATGGTACAGATCTTGTTCCTTGAACCTTAGCAACAATATCAAATTTTCTATTTATTTTAATTTCAAGAACAGCTCCTTTATTTGCATACCGTTTTCCCCTAGGCAATCTGTTTGTATTAAAATCTATTTTTTCCATAGCCTCTATCCACTTTTTACCCCACCATGTTTTACCATATATAATTCTTCTTCCCATCATATCACCCAATTTGCTTTATTAAAATAATTTATATAAAATTTTTATGCTTATTACACTTCGTTTTTTATACCTAATCAAATAATTTCATTTTTAAACCTTCTAAAACCATATATACAGAAGTTCAAGCATTTGAGCATACACTTCTTCTATAGGTTCATATATATTAATTTTAATAATATCATCTTTAAATATTTTCAGTTATTTAAAGTTTGTTATCTTTATTCTTTCATATATCATTTATTATAACATAATAAATGATATATGAAAACTTAATCTCATACAAATGATAATATGGTACAATTAGTATATAATCAATCATTTAGCCAATTTTACAATATTAATATTAAAAAGAAGTTTTGAATAATTTGAATCTAATATTTTTACATATATGATAGTATTAAATATTTATTTTTTATGAAAGGGGTATATTATGAAATTACATAAAATTACTGAGAATGTGTTATATATTGAAGATACTACCAATATTGGAATTATAAAAATCAATGAATCTAATGACGTATTAATTGTAGATAGTGGAAGTGATAATTCAAAAGGAAGAAGAATAATAAAAATATTAAAAGATAATGGTTATAAAATAAAATATATAATAAATACACATATGCATGCTGACCATATTGGAGGTAATCATTTTATTCAAAAACATATACCAGAGGTTAGAATTTTTGCTTTAAGAGAAGAATTAAGTATGTTGGAAGCACCATTGTATTTACCATATTTTATTTATTCCGGTGCGTATCCTCTTAAAGATTTAAGGAATAAATTCCTACTTGCTAAACCATCTAAAGTTACAAATATTATAGAAAAAGAAGATACATCTATATTTATTGAAGAAAACAGAATAGATTTAATTTCATTAGATGGGCATACAGAATTCCAAAAAGGAATTTTGTATGAAAATATTCTTTTTTGTGGAGATGCTTTAATTTCGGAAGAATTATTAGAAAAACATAAAATTCCTGTAAACGTAAATATAAAAAATGCTAAAGAAACGCTTTTAAATTTAGAAGAAACGAATTTTAATTTTTATCTTCCATCTCATGGATCTTTATTAAATAATATAAAATACTTGGCCAAATTAAATTATAAAAGAATAGTAGAAATTGAAGAAAAAATATTAGGTTTTTTAGATTCGGAAAAAACAACTGAAAAAATAGTTTCTTATTTACTTTATTCTTACGGATTAAATATAACTAATGCAACTTTATATTATTTATATAATACAACAATAATGGGATTCTTAAGTTATTTGCGTGATGAAAAAAAGATTGAGCCTATAATAAAAAATAATTCAATTTTCTGGAAACTAAAATAAATCTGGTCTTTTAAGACCAGATTTACTCGTTTTCAAAGTCTTCTATCATATAGTAAACATTCTCTATTCGAATATAAATTTTCCCACTTCTAGCGGCATAATACGAAACATTATTTTTATCTGCAAAAAAAACGATATCTTCGGATAAATCATTTAATTTTCTTAATTTTTCTAAATTTAAGGTTCTCTTCTAAAAACAGTGGGTAAAAAAAGAAAAAATATGATATTATAGGAATGAAAGAAAAAAGGAGGAGGACCAAAATGATAAATGAATTGCCAAGATTTTTTGAAAAAATACTAAATATAAATGAACCATGGAGAATAGAAAAAATAGAACAAGATGGGAATAAAGTAAACATATATGTAAATTTCAAAAGAGGAGCGAAATTTGAAATAAACGGGAAGAGATATGGAGCCTACGATACAGTCAAAAAGACATGGAGACATTTAAATTTATTTCAATATGAAACATATATACATGCGAGAGTACCAAGGATAAAAACAGAAGAT
>NZ_FQUI01000064.1 GCF_900129175.1 Marinitoga hydrogenitolerans DSM 16785 | reverse complement strand
ATAGTAGGAAAAGACAAAATAATGAGAAGTAATCTAAAAGGGGAAGAAACGATATTAAAACAAAAAGTAGAAACGAAATATGTAGAAAAGGCATTAAAAGGAGAAGAAGGATGGGAAATAGGAAAGAATTACAAAGGAGAAGAAGTATTAGCAGCATACGCACCATTTAAATATAAAGAAATAGAATGGGCATTCATATCAGAAATATCGACAAAAGAAGCATTCAAAGCATCAGAAAAGATAAAAACGATATTAATAATAACATCGATAATAATATTAATAATATCAATAGTAATATCATTAATATTTGCCAAAAAGATATCAAAACCATTAATAGAATTGAGTAAAAAAGTAGACAAATTTGCAACAGGGGACTTCACAGTAGAATTTGAATCAAAAGGAAAAGACGAAACGGCAATAATAGCGAAATCATTGCAAAACATGTCAAAAAAATTAAGAGAAACAATAAAATGGTTACTAGAAGCGGGACAAAAGATAGAAGAATCATCAGAAACATTAACAAAAGTATCAGAAAAGACAAAAGAAGCAAATGGAGAAGCATTAAGAAAAGCGAAAAAAATAGAAGAAAACGCAGAAAATGCAGCAGCAACAACAGAAGAACTAACATCAGGAGTAAATGAAGTATCAATAGCAGCGCAAAACGTATCAAGCAATGCAGTAGAAATAGCGCAAGAAGTAAACGAAACGACACAACTAACAGAAGAAGGAGAAAAATCAATAACAGAAATAACAAAAATAATAGAACAGGCAGTAGAAAAATCAAAAGAAACAGAAGAAACAGTAGAAATATTATCAGAAAAAGCTGCAAACATAGGAGAAATAGTAGAAACAATAACAAACATAACAGAACAAACAAACCTATTAGCGTTAAACGCAGCAATAGAAGCAGCGAGGGCAGGGGAAGCAGGAAAAGGATTTGCAGTAGTAGCAGATGAAATAAGGAAATTAGCAGAAGAAAGTAAAAAAGCGACAGAACAAATAGCGCAAATATTGACAGAAATCAAAGAAGGAGCGCAAAACGCAAACAAAGCGACAGAAGAAACAGCAGGAGTAATAAACAAAGTAGAAAAAAATGCAGAAGAAATAAAAGAAAAATTCCAAAAGATATTAGAAAGAGTAGAAAACATAAACCAGAGGATAGAAGGGTTAACAGCAAACGCAGAAGAGCAAAGCGCATCAACAGAAGAAATGGCAGCGGCAAGTGACAAAACAGCACAAATGATATTAGAGATATCAAATGAAATAACAGAGATAACAAAAGACGTGGAAGAAGAAAGTAAAGAAATAGAAAACGTAAACAAAAAAGCAGAAGAACTAGAAAAACTGGTAGATCAATTAAATGAAAAATTAAATCAATTTAAAGTATAAAAATAAAAATCCTCGGCTTCGCTGAGGATTTTTATTCTATACTTAAAAAAAGTTAACGTTAATATGCTATAATTATAAAAACAAATTTTTGGGGTGGTAATATGAAAAAAATCTTAAAAAATGCGTATGTTTTAATGAGTGCAGATGCGGTTATAAAAAAATTAGACATATTAATTGATAATGGAATAATCATTGAAATTTCTGAAAATATAGATGGAGAAAATGCGGAAATTATAAATTTAGAAAATAAATTAATCACGCCAGGTTTTATCAATACACACACTCATTTAGCAATGAGTTTATTCAGAGGTATAGGGGATGATTTAACTTTAGAAGATTGGTTATTTAAAGAAATGTTTCCCAGAGAAGATTTATTAAATGATGAACTAACATATTATGGATCGTTAATATCAATACTTGAAATGTTGTCAAAAGGTGTAACAACAGTAGTTGATATGTATCTTTTTATGAAAGGTTCAGCAGAAGCGGTGAAAGATACAGGCATTAGAGCCTTTTTGACTAGGGGTCTTGGGTATGATAATGATGATGGATGGAAACGAAGAATAGATGAAACATTGTATTTATTTGAAAATTATCATAACAATTATAATATAAAAATAGGGTTTGGTCCCCATGCACCATACACCTGTCCAATGAATAAATTAGAAGAAATAGCTGAGTTGACAAAAAAATATAACACATTTTCAACTATTCATTTATACGAATCTATTAATGAAAGAGAAATGTACACATTTGAAGATTTAGAAAAAACTGGATTGTTTAAAAATGATGTAATAGCAGCACATTGTGTTCATGTTGATGAAAAGGATATAAAAATATTAGCAAGAAATGAAATAACTGTAGCGCATAATCCTTCAAGTAATTTAAAATTAGGTAATGGGATTGCTCCAATTTTAAAAATGTTAGAACATGAAGTAAATATAACTTTAGGAACAGATGGAGCAGCAAGTAATAATACCTTAAACATTTGGGATGAGATGAGATTTGCAGCATTATTACAAAAAAAGAATGGACCTGAAAAATTTAAAACAGAAGAGGCATTAAGGATGGTTTGGGAAAACGGTGGATATGCTTTAAATGAAAAAATAGGAAGATTGGAAGAAAATTATTTTGCAGATTTAATTGTTATAGATTTAGATTCATTAGAATTTTATCCAAAAGATATAAATAGAATTAAATCGCATATTGTTTATTCACCTATAAACAAAGTATATGCAACAATGGTAAATGGGGAATGGGTTTATTATGATGGTG
The DNA here is from genome assembly GCF_900129175.1 of Marinitoga hydrogenitolerans DSM 16785. NCBI lineage: Bacteria > Thermotogati > Thermotogota > Thermotogae > Petrotogales > Petrotogaceae > Marinitoga > Marinitoga hydrogenitolerans. The sequence continues at coordinate 4,031 of NZ_FQUI01000064.1, read as the reverse complement.
AATACCCAAAATTAAAAGGAAAAGAGTATTTTGAAAAATTTCACAAACTATATTTTGACATAGAAAAGAAGTTTAATTCTCAAAAATCATAAAAATTTATTGGATTGTTTAATTTAAATATATCTAAAAGCTTAATCGTTTTTTCAAAAGAATTATGAAAGTTAAATTTATAAAAAAGGAGAATGAGAAGTGCTATATAATAAATTAAGTGATTATTTAAAAAAAAGATATGGAGAACGCGTTCAAAGATTGCCAATAAATGCAGGGTTCACATGTCCTAATAAAACAGGAGTAAGAGGAACAGGTGGGTGTATATATTGTGAAGAAACCGGCAGTGGATTTGCATCTTTATCACCTAAAACTCCTATAAATGAGCAAATAAAATTTATGATTGAAAGATATAAAGGAAAAGCAGATAAATTCATGGCATATTTTCAATCAAATACAAACACATATGCGCCAGTTCATGTATTAAAAAAAATATATGATTCAGCATTAATAGATGAAAGAATAGTCATTTTGGATATTTCAACAAGACCCGATACAGTTGAAGAAGAGAAATTAGATTTAATAGCATCTTATAAAGAAAAATTAGATGTTTATCTTGAATTTGGATTGCAAAGTGTGAATTATAAAACTTTAAAAATACTTAAAAGAGGTCATACCTTAGCCGAGTTTATAGATGCAGTAAATAGAGCTAAAAAAAGAGAAATAGAAATAATAGTGCATATGATTATAGATTTACCATGGGATAATAAAGAAGATATAATAGAAGGAGCAAAAATATTATCATCTTTAAAAGTGGATGGAGTGAAATTACATTCATTATATATAGCTGAAAATACAGTGTTAGGAGAAATGTATAAAAAAGGTGAAGTAAAACCATTATCATTAGATGAATTTATAGATAGAAATATATTATTTTTAGAATATTTAAGTCCGGATATAGTTATACATAGACTTGCAGCTGATCCTCCAAAAACAGGAGTATTGCATGGAAATTGGGATATGTCAAAAATAAAAATAATAAATTATATTGAAAAAGAAATGCGAAATAGAAATACATTTCAAGGAAGACTATTTAACTATTTAAATAGATAGTGGGGCGATCGGTCGCATGACGAAATACCATTCGTCATGAGGAAAGTCCGGACTCTAAGGGCAGGGTGCCGGTTAACTGCCGGGAGGAGAGATCCTCGGAATAGGGCCATAGAAATGAAAACCGCCATTGTGTGGCAAGGGTGGAACGGTGAGGTAAAAGCTCACCAGCATCAGGGTAACCTGATGGCTTGGTAACCCCCACCTTGAGCAAGGTCAAATAGGAAGGATAAGCTTGCCCGGCATGCTTATTAGCTCCTTCCAGGTAGACCGCTTAGATAAATGACCGATAAAACAGAATCCGGCTTATAGCCCCGCTATTTTATTGATTTTTTGAAATAAATGGGGTATAATATAAATAGGATATTAATCTTTTTTTAAAAAGAGTCGATGAATATAGAGAAAATATTAGGAAAGTGAGGGGGAAATATGAAAAAAATTTTGATTGCTTTAGTATTGAGTTTAGTTGTTTTGTCATTTGCACAAATCGATGCTTTATCACCATGGAATAAAGATTTAAACCCAGCTTTAGTTTCATGGTCAGTCAGAGGTTTTATTGATTTAGGTATCGAATTAAAAACAGGACTGGTGCAAGAAAGTTTAAAGTCTCTGGATAAAGCAATTGATTTAAATCTATTTGGAAATGAAGGAAATTATTATGATTTAAGTAGTTCTGAAGTGCTTGGTAGAAATGTAAGTTTTGATATGTTTGCAAAATTAAAATTAGGTAGTTTTGTTTTAGCTCCAGAATTTACTATACAGAATATTGATAAACATAATTTTGAAACTCTTGATTTTAGAAATGCATTGTTGGCAAGAGGTGGATTACATATAGGACTAAAAGGGGAAGATTTTTCCTTTGGTGGTACTATAAAAAGTTATATTCCAGTTTTCGATGTTGTAAGAAGAAATAATGGTGAAGAGTATTTCCTAATAACAGCATTCCCAAATGAGATAAATAATCTCCCATATGATTACTCATTATTATATGATGGTCCAAATAAAATATTTAATGAAATGGATATGCTTATGGATAAATTATTAAATAATGGAATTATCACATTAGATGTTGGTTTTGTTGCAGGAAAAGATTATCCCGCAATAGGTTTTGGTGTAAAGGATATACCTATAGCTCAAGGTATTGGTATATATAAATATGATACATTTGCAGAAGTACATTATAGTACAGAAACATTGGAATTTAACGATTTTGTTATTGCAAATTATAGCAATGACCAAATGGTTTCCAGATTTGCACCATGGAAAATGACATTTTTTATAACATTACCAATATTATTAGATTTCGTTCCTTCTATAGAATATGCACCAGAAACAGAAGATTTTGTATGGGGAATAGCAGCTGGAAAAAGATTATTCTGGGGATTTTTACCATTTTGGGCAGAAATTAAAAATTATAATATAAATACAGATTATGATGTATTAAATTACTGGACATTTAATGGTGGGATTGGAGTAAATGTTTATTTAGGTGAAATACATGCTTCACTGAGCACAGAAGCATTAGAACCAGAAAATCTTTTTAATGCAAGAAATACGGCAATAAATGTTAATATGGCTATAGGATTTTAAATTAAATTTAAAATAAATAATACTAAAAACGCCCGTGAAGGGCGTTTTTATATGATATAATAATATTGTTTAAATAAAACATAAGGAGAGATAAAATGACAAACATATATTTGAAAAAAAATATAAAATCCAGAGTAGTGAATGGGCATTCTTGGATATATGAAAATGAAATAGAAAGAATAATGGGAGATTACAACAATGGAGATATAGTTGATGTGTTTTTAAATAATAAATTTATAGGAAGAGGGTATATAAACGACAATTCCAAAATCAGGGTTAGATTACTAACGAAGAAACATGAAACGATCAATTTTGAATGGGTGAAAAATAAAATAGAAAAAGCATATAAATATAGAAAATTACTATTTAATAATGAAAAATCATTTCGATTAATTTTTGGTGAAGGGGACTATTTTCCAGGTTTGGTAATAGATAAATTTGAAGATTATTTTGTAATTCAGATAAACACATTAGGAATATATAAATTAAAAAATTACATATTAGATGCTTTAATTGAAATTTTTAACCCGAAAGGTATATTTGAAAAAGATGATAAAAAAAATGCGAAAATTGAGGGATTTAAATATATTGAGGATTGGATATATAAAAAAGGTCCGGAATTAATACCATTTGAAATTAATGGAATTAAGTTTTTTGCCGACACATTAGGACAAAAAACAGGTTTTTTTTTGGATCAAAGGTATAATGCATTGAAAGTAAAAGAATTGTCTTTTAACAAGACAGTATTAGATGGATTTTCATATACTGGTAATTTTGGTATTCATGCTTTAATTGGAAATGCAAAACACGTGACATTTTTAGATTATTCAGATAGAGCGTTATATGTATTAGAACAAACACTAAAAGTTAATAACATATCAAGTGACAAATATGAGTTATTTGAATCAAATACATTTGACCAATTAAGAAGATTTGATGAAGCTAATGTCTATTTTGATTTTGTAATAATAGATCCACCATCATTAGCAAAATCGAGGAGCTCAATAAAAAATGCAATAAGAGGATATAAAGAATTAAATCTAAGAGCAATGAGAACAACAAAAAACAATGGATTAATAGCAACAGCTTCCTGTACACAATTAGTGTATGATGAAGAATTTAAAAAAATAATATTCGATGCAGCTAAAGACAACAAAATATTTTTGAAACAGATTTTTAGAGGATCACAATCACCAGATCATCCGGTGTTGTACAATATATTAGAAACGGAATATCTTAAATTTTATATATTTGAAATAGAGAATTTTAAATTTTAAGGAACCTTTTGGTTCCTTTTTGTTTTTATTATTAATTGAAAAAAATTTCATTAAAAAAGAATAAAT
>NZ_FQUI01000063.1 GCF_900129175.1 Marinitoga hydrogenitolerans DSM 16785 | reverse complement strand
TCTTACATAATACAAAGAACACTTGAATTAGAATTAGAAAAAAACAACATAGAATATTCTCATGATAAAATAAGAACAGCTTTGAAAAATATGGAATACATAGAATTTAAAACAGCAAAACAACATTTAATAGTCCGAACAAAAATAAATAAGTTAGGACAAAAGATATTAAAAGTATTAAATATCCCATTGCCAAAAATAATAACACCTTATAATGAATTTAAAGAAAAATATAAAATTTAGGGGGTGTGGTGACACTTTTGCTTTTAATAAAAAGTTAACAATCGATATTTTTCGCTATATTTCAGCGTTATCTCTTTTTCTAAAAAAAACAACTGTCAAAGTCAGGAATAAAATAAGAATTTGTTAAATTTAGCAAAAAAATGAGAACCAGATGGTTCTCATTAATCATACCCATTAGGATTATTCTTTTGCCAGTTCCATGAATCTCTACACATATCCACTATATTTCTCTCTGCTTTCCAGCCTAATTCTTTTAAAGCCTTTGTTGGATCTGCATATATTTTATCTACATCACCAGGTCTTCTATTTGTTATTTCATAAGGTATTGTTATATTATTTGCTTCTTCAAATGCTTTCACTACATCCAAAACGCTATATCCTACACCGGTGCCAAGATTATATACTTTTACACCTACTTCATTCATTATTTTTTCCAATGCCTTTATATGTCCTATAACCAAATCAACAACATGAATATAATCCCTCACACCCGTTCCATCATGCGTATTATAATCATCTCCAAATACATATAATTTTTCTCTTTTTCCTACAGCTACCTGTGTAATATATGGCATTAAATTATTTGGAATACCATTTGGATCTTCGCCAATTCTTCCTGATTCATGTGCCCCTATAGGATTAAAATATCTGAGCAAAGCTATACTCCATTCATTATCAGAAATATATAAATCTTTTAATATCTCTTCTATGAATAACTTTGTTCTTCCATATGGATTTGTTGCTGACAATGGTGCATCTTCTGTTATTGGAACTTTTTCAGGATTCCCATATACTGTTGCTGAAGAACTGAAAACTATTTTTTTTACATTTTTTTCCTTCATTATTTCCAATAGGTTTAAAGTTCCAGTTATGTTGTTATGATAATATTTCAAAGGTATTGCTACAGATTCACCAACAGCTTTTAAACCAGCAAAATGTATTACCGCTTCTATTTTATTCTCATCAAATATTTTTTCTACGCCTTTTTTGTTTAATAAATCAACTTCATAAAATTTAAAATCTTTACCTGTTATTTCTTTTATTCTATTTAAAACCTCTGGTTTGCTATTAGAAAAATTATCTAAAACAACAATTTCATATCCTGCATTTAAAAACTCAACACATGCATGAGAACCTATATAACCTGCTCCACCTGTTATTAATATCGCCACAACTCCACCTCCAATATTTCTTTTCTATTCTAAGTTATTATAACATAATATTATTTTAATTTTATATATTAAAAATTAAAATTTTTTTAGAATTTTTGTTGTTATTTTTCTTGTTTTATGATATAATATCATTGTTTTATTAAAAAAATTAACAAAAGGAGGAGTCGGGGGATGTCACTGAAACATAAGGGAGGTTTTTCGTTATACGAAGTTTTAATTGTATTAGCCATTATTGCCATTTTAGGAACATTTGCAGTACCTATGGTGAATAATGTTATCACAAAAGCTAAATCCATGAAAATTATAAACGATATGAAGGTATTGGAAAATTCTATTATTCAATATTATTACAATGAAAATGATTTTCCAACTGATATTAATTCTTTAATTGTAAATAACTATCTTGAAAACACCGTTGAAAACATCAACTTTAACTTTGATTCAAATGTTGCTTATGTTTATTATGATAAAGAAATAAGCAATGCTGATAATTTTGAAAAATTAGATACCACCTTTAAATGGAGCTCTTCAATTTCAGATTTTTCTTCCTTGGCAGATGCTCCTTCTGAAACAGAAAAATATCCAGTTTTAAAAGTAATATTTTAATAATGATTATTATTCATTAAAATCTATAAGCTCATCGGCATCGAGAGATGCTGATGTTGCTTCATGATAATATATTTGCGTCGTTGCTATATTTTTATGCCCAGCAATTTGTTTTGCTGTTTCTATTCCGTGTTTTAAAGCTATTTTTGTTATTACTGTATGTCTAAATGAATGCGCTGAGAGTTTTTTACCCCCTCTAAATTCTTTTAATCCCAATTCATTGAAATATCTATCTATAATCAGCTGTATTGCTCTTTCTGTTAATGCTTTCCCATATGAATTTTTTGATAATGATATAAATAACGGATCTGTTGGTTTATATTTTTTTATTTTACTTCTTTCTTTTAAATATTCATTTATTGATTCATATACATCCTTATGCAATGAAATTATCGAATCCTTTCCAACATGTCCTTTTGATTTATAATGAAGTAAAACCTTTTTATTCCTTTTTATTATATCTTTAATTTTTATGTTTATTAAAGAGTATGTTCTAAGTCCCGTATATGCTAATGTTTTTATTATCGCCATATTTCTCTTTCCAGCTAAATCTGATGTATCTATTGCACCGAATATTTCTCTAATCTCTTCATCTGTTAATATATCCTTTTGATGACCAAATGGTCTTTTTGCTCCTTTTACATTTTTAGCTATATTTTTATATAATCCTTTATCTTCAAGAAATGAAAAAAAACGCCTTATACCTGAAAGGTATAGGTTTACTGTATATGGGCTTTTTTCTTTTAAAAGATATGTTTTCCACATTTTTACCGTTTTAGGAGTAGGTTTCGAGACATTATGTTTTTTTAAATAATTTAAAAAATATTTTATAGATTTAGTATATTGTTTTTTAGTTTCATCTTTTACATCATCTAATTCTTCGAGGAATTCAATAAGAATTTCATCAAATTTATTTATTTCTTTTCTTTCTATTTCCATAATTAAAACCCCTTATTTATCTCTTTTATTAACTGTATTCACCTCTTTTACTTCCTCAACATATTTTGCCTCTTTTCCAACAAAAACAATTATAAACTTTTTCATTGTTTCATTTTTAGAATTTAATTCATATGATTTCTTGTATTTTTCTATTTGTTCTTTTGCTTCTTTTATTTTCCTTTTTAATTTTTCTTCTGTGTATTCTTTTTGTTTTATGTATTTTACTTCTATTATTGCTTCATATGGTACTTCTTCGTATCTTTTGAACATTGCTATATCTATATATCCGTTTTCGACTGGATATTCCATTTTTACCATTGCGTATGGCGTTAATATTAGATAACTATACATTATTGCTTTTATGTATTTTTCGTCTAATCCCATGAATATTCTGTTGTCCATTTTACTTAATAAGTTTTCTATTTCTTTGGCAAATGGTTCTATTTTTCCATCTTCTAATATTGTTATTATTGCATTTTCTATTTCGTCTGTGTCTATATATTCTGTTAGCCTTTCTTCTAAGTATTCTGTGAAGTATTCTGAGAATATTTTTTTCATTGAGTAATTTGGTATTTTTAGATATGTTCTTAATCCTTCTTTTTCAAATGTCATAATCCCTAGATAGAATAATAGTGATTTTATATCTTTTATTTCTATCCTTTTTCCTGGGTTGAACATTGTTGTGAGTTCTGGTAATATTGTTCTTCCTGTTAATAGTATTTCGTTTAATAATTTCCCTATTATTTTTTTTGGACTTTCTTTTGCTTCTTGCTTTTCTTTTTCTGTTAATTCTTTTTGATTTTCTTTTTCTATTTTTACACCAAGTAATTCACCAAGACTGAATAAATTCTGTACTTTTTTGTAATCACTCATTATATTGTCATCTATTATTTTTTCTGGTGGTCTTTTTTCTGAAAAATATTCTGTTATAAAATAAAAAACCATATCAGGATTATATACTTTTTCTTTTGCATTTATGTTGAATATATATCCATTATAATTTTCTTGCATTTCTTTTAATAGTTCTTCTGAATATATGTCATAATATTCTAGTAATTCTTTTACTTCTTCTTCTTTGAATCCAAGCATCTCGTTGAATTTTATGTCTATGGTTTTGTTTTTAGTTATGTTAAATCCACTGGTTAATGAGTCTAACATTATTGGACTCACACCTGTCATAAACAGTCTTTCTATTATTGTTTCTGTTCCTTTTTTTATTTCTTCATAGAATTTCCTTACAAACCCATGTTTTGTTACGCTATCTTTGAATAATTCAAGATTAAAACTCAATAGTTCATTTGCAAAATGATCGTATTCGTCTATTAGTAAATATATTGGTTTGTTTAATATGTCTTTTGCATCTGTTAAGAATGCCCTTATTATATCTGCTGGTTCTGTATATTCTTTTTCTATTTTTAGTTTTGTTTTGTATCTGTTATTGAAATCATCCAGTGAAGATATTACATTATTTTTAAAACTGTTTATTAATTTTTCTTTATTTTCTGTTTGTATTCCAGAAAAATTCATTTTTAAAATATAATAACTGTTTTTTAATGGTGTTGGATTTTTTCCTATGTATAAGTCTTTAAATAATTTTTCAAATTTTTCTGCATAATTAATATCATAATATTTGGAGAGTGTGTCTAAAAACAATGTTTTTCCAAATTTCCTTGGTCTTAAAAATACTATATTTTTTTCATTTAGTAATTCTAATTTTTCTATATATTGTGTTCTATCTATGTAATAATAGTTTTGCATTATTACCCTTTCAAAATTTTGTTCTCCATATGGTATTTTTTTTCTCATAAACACACCTCCGAAATCTTCTTTTAATCACCATAGAAATCCCAAGATCCACAATGGGACTTTATTTTTTATTGGCAAATCTATATCATCACGTATAACAAAATCTGATTTTTTAATTTTTTTATTTTTCCCACCAACTTCTATTTTTATCCCATTCCAAATAAAATCGCCGTCTTCTTCATTTCTTAATGCAAATATTTCTCCCTTTTCTTTTAAAGCAAAAACAGTGTAGGCTTCTCTAAAATTGCCAATTTCACCATTGAAAATATAATAATACGCTGGATCTGAAAGAAATATTTTTTTCCCTTTTGTATTTGCATTAAAATCTCTCTCTTTTAGTACAATATTTATTAATTCTGATTCTGACATAACATTTAATAAATCATATAATTTATTTTTACTTATACCCCATTCTTTGCACATCTTTTCAACATTAATTGTTGGAATTTTTGAATATATCAAATAACCAATTATTGCTTTCATCAATCTTAAATGATTTTCATTTGTTGACTTTAAAAAAAATGGGATATCGCTATATATGGTTTTTTCTAATATATTTTTCATTTTTTCAGAAAAATTTCCTTCAAGAAAAAATGGTCTTGTTCCTGATATTGCATAATCTTTGAATAATTTCAAAATTTCCAAATCTTTTATTTTACTCAAAAACTCGTTTTTATTAAAATTAAACGGATTTTTTATTGGTTCAACTTCTAACCCCGTTACTAAATGAATATATTCTCTAAAAGAAAGCAAGGGAATCCTTACTTTAATAAAACGTCTTGAAAGATCACTTATACCTGTTCTTAAAATAACACTACTGCTATCGCTTATCCAAAATTTTTTATTCGGATAGGAATCATATAGTGATTTTATATATATGCTCCATTTATTTATATAATGAACTTCATCTATAATTATTCCGCTATATCCATTTAAAAAAACTTTTTCTGCCAAATCATAAAAAGAGATTGAAGAAATTAAAGGATCATCCCCTGAAACATAAAATAAATTATTTTTTCTTATTTTTGTTAATAAATACGTTGTTTTTCCAACACCGCGTGGTCCATAAAATAACATCCCTCTATTATCATATTTATCTAAATTTTGAAAATAAAGTCTTTTTTTTTCTGGCAAAGCTGTCAAAAGCCTTTCTGTTTTTAACTCCAATCTTTCAAGAATGTCCTCTATTTTCATTTTTTAACCACCTTCAGAAACAAATTATCTTGTTGTATTATCACATATATTATACCATAAATCGTTCTAATACAACACTTTTTATGCTAATTTTATATATTCCGTTTTTTTATAGAACTATTTTTTATAAAAACAGTTCTATTATAGAACTTATTTTACTTCCTCAACATATTTCGCTTCCTTACCCACAAAAATAATTATATACTTTTTCATTGTTTCATTTTTTGAGTTTAATTCATATGATTTCTTGTATTTTTCTATTTGTTCTTTTGCTTCTTTTATTTTCCTTTTTAATTTTTCTTCTGTGTATTCTTTTTGTTTTATATATTTTACTTCTATTATCGCTTCATATGGTACTTCCTCATATCTTTTGAACATTGCTATATCTATATATCCATTTTCTACTGGATATTCCATTTTTACCATTGCATATGGCGTTAGTATTAGATAACTATACATTATTGCTTTTATGTATTTTTCGTCTAATCCCATGAATATTCTATTGTCCATTTTGCTCAATAGGTTTTCTATTTCTTTGGCAAAGCTTTTTATTTCTCCATCTGATAGTATTTTTCTTACTGCTATTTCTATTGGTTCCGGGTCTATATATTCTGTTAGTTTTTCTTCTATGTATTCTGTAAAATATTCTGAGAATATTTTTTTCATTGAGTAATTTGGTATTTTTAGATATGTTATTATGCCTTTTTTTTCAAATGTCATGAATCCTAGATAGAATAATAACGATTTTATATCTTTTATTTCTATCCTTTTTCCTGGATTGAACATTGTTGTTAGTTCTGTTAGCTCTGTTTTACCTGTTAGTAATATTTCATTTAATAGTTCTCCTATTATTCTTTTTGATGTTGTTTTTTCTCTTTCTTCTTTGGTTTCTTCTTTTTCTATTTTTACACCAAGCAATTCACCAAGACTGAATAAATTCTGTACTTTTTTGTAATCACTCA
>NZ_FQUI01000062.1 GCF_900129175.1 Marinitoga hydrogenitolerans DSM 16785 | reverse complement strand
AAAATTATCTATGTTTTCTCCTTCTTTATAAATAGTAGAACCTATACTTATTGTTATTTTTATATTGTTATCATTAAATTTAAATGTAGTTGATTCAATAGTTTTTCGAATTATATCCATCAAATTTAACTCTTTCCTCTTTTCAAAATAAGTAATTTTATAATGCCACCTACTTATCAACATCTTTTTTTACAAGATACCATAAATACAAATCTAATTTACCTATGGGTTCATTAAAATATTTCTCCAAAACTTTCAATCTTTTTTCATAATCTAAATATCTTTTCTTAGTCCAACCTTTAGGAATAGAGTCGATTAAATTATCCACAAGCATCAATCTTAAAATATGCTTATCCAAAATTGCAACTTCTCCATATCCAACATTTCTTAAAAAATGACTTGCCTCTTTCCAACCGATACCTTTAATATTTTTTACTAAAAATTCTCTAACTTGATAATATGGTAAAACAAATAAGTGTCTAATTGTTCCAATAATCCATCTATTAGAAACAATATATTGAGCTCTTTTTGAAGGAAATCTATGACCTACTTTTTTTAATGTATATTCTAATTCGTCAATATTCAAATTCACAAATCCTTCTACTCCAATTTCTTTTTGTGCTTTTATTCCACCTTTTGCACTCCAATTTGCCGTTAAAACACAGAAAGATAATTCAGAAAATAATTCTTTTTCACTTCCCCTTTTACCTAATTCAACAAATTCCTGCCATCTTTTTTCTACTAATGGCTTTGCTTCATCATAAATATTTTCTATATCTTTAATTAACTTCATTTTTTCACCTCTTTTCATTCCACTAAAAAAATGAGACTATCCAAACCAAAATAGGCGCAATAATCAATGATGGTAAAAAATTTCCAACTTTAGTATCTTTTATATCTAATATTTTTAAACCAATACCTAATACCATTATACCACCAACTGCCACTAAATCATTCAAATATATATCATTTGTTAAAAAAGATAATTGCGAAGCCAATAGTACAATACTTCCTTGTACCAAAAGTACCGAACCTGCAGAAACCATAACACCTAATCCGTATATAGAAGCCAAAACTGTAGATGAAATACCATCAAGCAACGATTTAGTATAAATTAAAGTTCCATCATTGGTTAACCCAGCATTTATTGAACCTATTATAGTTAAAGGTCCAACTAAAAAAAGAATAGAAGACATTACAAAACCTGTAGAAAAGTCACCTTCTTGCATATTGTCTCCAATTCTTTTTAAAAAACCTTCTATATCTATTAATTCACCAACAAGACCACCCAAAGCCATAGAGCCCAACACTATTAAAAAATTATTTGCTGACATAGTCATATTAATACCAATTCCCAACGTTGTTAATCCAACAGCATAAAATAAAATTATCTTTAACCTATCTGGAATACCTTTTTTCGCAAACAAACCTAACAAACTCCCTATTACTACAGCCAATGCATTTACAAAAGTCGGAACCATTTTATTCACCTCCAAAAACATTTAATACTTTTTTTAAAATTATAAATTTAAATGGCGAATGTCCTAAACTCTCTCCATCAACTTCTAAATAAATTTTTTCCTTAGACTTTATTTCAACTTTCTTAGCTTTAAATTGTTTTACCCATTTTAATTGGATAAATGAACCGTCAAATATCTTTTTTATGTTCTTAATAACTTGGAGTTTTGGAATATTTTCTATCAAAGTTATATCAAAATATCCATCATCTGGAATTGCAGAAGGTACCATCATCATGCCACCACCACTATATTTACAGATACCAACAGCCATAGAAAAAACATTTACATTTGTTGCTTTATCATCAATAATAATTTTTGCTTTTTGTGACTTATACTTATATAATGTAGTCAAAAGATTTAATAAATAAGAAAAAGCTCCACTTTTATTTTTATCCTTTGAAATATTAGTATTTTTAGTAACTTCAGCATCAAAAAACATCCCTGCAATATTTGCAAAATATCTTTCTTCTCTTTCATTGTTATTATAATATTCCACTTTACCTATATCCTGAACAATAATCTTTCCTTCTTTTATTATTTTTATAGCTTGAATATAATCATTTGGAATTCCTATTGTTTTCCCCCAATCATTTCCTGTACCTGTTGGAATAATTCCAACCACAATTTCCCGAGAATTTTTATAATTTTGATTAAATATACCATTAATTATTTCATTCATAGTGCCATCCCCACCGACACCAATAATATTTTTATATCCATTTTTTATAGCTTCTATTGTTAAATTATATGCATGCATTCTACCTTCGGTAAATTTATAATCAAAAGTAAATCTTTCTTTTTCAATAATATCTTTTATTAAAGGCCATATTCTTTTCGCCTTTGATCCTGAAGAATGAGGATTTACAATAAAAAAATACTCTTTCATAATATTCCTCCATATTAAATGATTTACTATATTTTACCATAAAAATAGGCCTTACGGCCTATTTTCTCAAAATCAATTTATTAACTTTAATATTTTCTTTTTTATCAACTTCAAAAATCTCCGTCGAATTTGCAATTGTTGCATATCCTTTTTCATCTTCTTTTAAAAACTCTTCAAAAAATTCTATATCTTCTTCTGTTGAAAGATTTGGAACATATGTCATTCTAAATTCATAATCTATATTCGAGTTTCTTAATATATTTATTGTTTTAAAAATAGTATTCCAATAATCTTTTGGAACGTTTATCAATTTACAATAATTCTCTGGTTTAGCTTTTACATCCATAGCAACATAATCAATTAGCTTTTTGCTTATTAATTCTTCTACCATTTCAGGATTTGTTCCATTAGTATCTAATTTTATTAAATAGCCAAGCTCTTTTATTTTACTAATAAATTCTGGCAAATCATTGTGTATTGTTGGTTCTCCACCAGTAACACACACAGCGTTTAATCTTTTTCTTAACGCAGATAATTTATCAATAATCTTTTCTTCAGAAATTGAATTATAATCATTTGAATATGCTATTTTCCAATTATGACACCATTGGCATCTGAAATTACAACCACCAGTATATACTACTGCAGATATACGTTTAGGATAATCAACAAAACTAAATGTTCTTATTCCAGCTAATATCATATTATCAGCTCCTTAACACCTCACTATTAATTCTAAATTGAATCCTCTCTATATACTCTTGTTGTTTCCCATCATTCCAATTTTGAACTGGCCTATAATATCCTACAACCCTCGAATATACTTCTGTATCATTTCCACAATGCGGACATTTAAAATGTTCTCCTGCTATATATCCATGTTCAGGACAAATAGAAAATGTCGGTGTTATGCTCATATATGGTAAAGAATAATTTTCAAAACTAAATTTGATAAATTCTTTCAAAGTTTCTGTATCTGTAATTTTTTCTCCTACAAAAATATGCACAACTGTCCCACCTGTCCATTTGTTTTGTAATCCTTCTTGATGTTCTAATAAGTCAAAAGGATCTTCAAAATAATTTACTGGTGGATGAACAGAATTTGTATAATATGGTTTTTCCTCAGAACCAGATTGTTTAATATTTTCACCAAACTCATTTTTATCAATTCTTGATAACCTATATGTCGTTCCTTCTGCTGGTGATGCTTCTAAGTTATATAAATTTCCAGTTTCCTTATTAAATTCATTTAATTTTCCAAGCATGTAATCCATTACTTCCTGAGCAAACTCTTTACCTTCTATGCTTGCAATGCCATTTTCAATACCAAAATTTAATAATCCTTCATGCATTCCAACAAACCCAATAGTTGAAAAATGATTTGCCCAGTATTGACCTGTTAGTTTATAAACGCCATCTAAATAAACCTTTGTATATGGATATAATCCTTGTTTTGTCCATTCTTCAACATATATTCTTTTTATTTCCAGACTCTCTTTTGCTAAGTTCATTACTTCATCTAATAAATTATAAAATTTATTTTTATTGCCATTTGACAAATACATTAATCTCGGCATATTAATAGTAACTACTCCTATAGAACCTGTTAATGGATTAGAACCAAATAACCCTCCTCTTCTTTTTACTTCTGTATTTTCATTATCTTTTTTATCTTCATTAACAAAACCAAATGAAAGCTGTTGCATATGTTCTAATACCTGTCTATTATCTAATTTTAATCTGCAACACATTGAACGAGCATCTTCAGGATTCATATCTGAGTTAACATAATTTGCAAAATACGGTGTTCCATATTTCATTGTCATAATCATAATCATTGTTGCAACTTCGCTATCCCAGTTAAAATCTTTTGTTATATTATATGTCGGAATTGGAAATGAAAATGGTCTTCCATCATAATCTCCTTCTAGCATTACTTCTATAAACGCTTTATTTAAAATATCCATTTCTTTTTGAAATTCACTATACGTCTCTTCTTTTTCTTTACCGCCAATAATAACATGTTTATCTTTATGTGTTGAAGGTACTGTTAAATCCATAGTAATATTACTAAATGGAGATTGAAATCCTACTCTTGTTGGAACATTCATATTAAATATGAACTCCTGTATTGATTGTTTAACTTGTTCATAATTTAAATTATCATATCTTATAAACGGAGCTAAAAGCGTATCAAAGTTTGAAAATGCTACTGCTCCAGCTGCTTCACCTTGCATTGTATATAAGAAGTTAACTATTTGTCCTAACGCTGTCCTAAAATGTCTTGCTGGTCCAGATGCGACTTTTCCAGAAACACCGTTAAATCCTTTTCTTAATAATTCTTCTAAATCCCATCCAACACAATATGCAGATAAAGCACCAAGATCATGTATATGCATAAATCCATTATTATGATATTCACTTATCTTCTTATTATGTTTATCATAAACCTCATTTAACCAAAATTGTTTTGTAATCTCCTGATGAATGTGATTGTTTAAACCCTGTAAAGAATATTGCATATTTGAGTTTTCTCTAACCTTCCAATCACTATTATTAATATAATCATAAATCAAATTCATACTTTCCCCTCCTCCGTAATTTTACCACGATATATTGTATCACATTTTTCAATTGAATACAATATGTATGTATCTTGACAAATATGGTAGAAAAAAATCAAACATATATCCAGAGAAATATTGATACAAATGTTAAGATTTTTCTACAATAAAAGATTTGCTTAACGAATTAAAATATGTTATAATTTAACTAATAACACATCAAAAAAGGAGGAAGATTATGAGAGTTTTATTTAAAAAGGGTTATATTTATCCTATTACATCAGAACCATTTAGAGGGGATTTATTAATTGAAAATGGAAAAATTAAGAAAATGGGAAAAAACATACGCGTTAAAGCTGATGAAATAATAGACGCAGATGGAAAATTTATATTTCCAGGATTTATAGATGCTCATTCTCACATAGGTATTTTTGAAGAAGGAGTTGGAATGGGATATCAAGATGGAAACGAAATGACTGATCCAAATACTGCACAAGTTAGAGTAATAGATGCTTTTTATCCTGAAGATGCTGCAATAAAAAGAGCATTAGAAGGTGGAGTTACTACAGTAATGGTTGTTCCGGGCAGTGCGAATCCAATTGGTGGTCAAGGGGCTATTCTTAAATTCAAATCAAAAGTTGTTGATGAAATGATAATAAAAGAACCCGCTGGTTTAAAAATGGCTATGGGTGAAAATCCAAAAAGAGTATATGGATCTCAAAACAAATTACCAGCAACAAGATTAGGTAGTGTTGCTGTAATAAGGGACTTTTTCTTAAAAGTAAAAAATTATATGAAGAAAAAAGAAAAAGAAGATTTTAATGAATTTGATTTAAAAATGGAAATTGGCGAAAAAGTATTAAAAAGAGAAATTCCTGCTAGAATTCATGCTCACAGAGCAGATGACATATTAACAGCAATAAGACTTTCTGAAGAGTTTGGCTTTGATCTAGTAATTGAACATGCTACAGAAGCTTACAAAATTGCTGATTATATAAAAGAAAAAAATATCCCACTTGTATTAGGACCATTATTTGGCTTTAGAACAAAATTAGAACTAAAGGATATGTCATTTGAAGCATTAAGAATTATCAATGAGAAAGGGATTTTAGCTGGATTAATGTGTGATCATCCTGTTCTGCATCTAGAACATGCAAATGTTCAAGCTGCTCTTGGAATGAGATATGGTGCAAAAGAAGAAGATTTGTTGAAAATGCTCACAATAAACCCTGCAAAAATTTTAAAAATTGACGATAGAGTTGGTTCATTAGAAGAAGGAAAAGATGCTGATATAACAATATGGGACTACCATCCATTTGAAATAAAAGCTAAAGCCAAAAGCGTTTATATTGAAGGTAAAAAGGTATTATAAAAAATTAGGAACTATCCAAAATTCTGTGTGAGATGTTACCAAAAATCGGGCCTCTGCCCGATTTTTATATAGAAGTTTATTCATTTTATTTCCTCAATATATTTCGCTTCCTTACCAACAAAAATAATTATAAACTTTTTCATTGTTTCATTTTTTTGGTTTAATTCATATGATTTCTTGTATTTTTCTATTTGTTCTTTTGCTTCTTCTATTTTCCTTTTTAATTTTTCTTCTGTGTATTCTTTTTGTTTTATGTATTTTACTTCTATTATCGCTTCATATGGTACTTCTTCGTATCTTTTGAACATTGCTATGTCTATATACCCATTTTCTACTGGATATTCCATTTTTACCATTGCATATGGCGTTAATATTAGATAACTATACATTATTGCTTTTATATATTTTTCGTCTAATCCCATGAATATTCTGTTGTCCATTTTACTTAATAAGTTTTCTATTTCTTTGGCAAATGGTTCTATTTTTCCATCTTCTAATATTGTTATTATTGCATTTTCTATTTCGTCTGTGTCTATATATTCTGTTAG
>NZ_FQUI01000061.1 GCF_900129175.1 Marinitoga hydrogenitolerans DSM 16785 | reverse complement strand
TGTCTATTAACCCATTTAAATAAAGATAATTTATTCTTTCATCATATATATTAAATTCTACATTTTGTGGTTCAAATAATATTTGCATTATTAAATTCTTTTCATTTTTTGCTTTATTTATTATATTTGCAATATTTTTGTCTATATAAACATACATGTAATCATATAAAGTTTTTTCAAAATGTTTTTCAGTTATAATATTTTCACCTTTAGCTTTTTTCATTACTAAATCATATGCAAGTCCATTGGTTAATCCAGGTTGTCCAGCAGCATTATGCCATATTAATTCTTTTACTTTTTCTTCGAATATTTGTCCTGTTTCTTTTTCGTGTTGTTTTAGTAAATCATATACTTGTTCTTTTGTAAAGTATGGTACTTCTAAATGTTCCGCTATGTTGAATGGACTAGCGTTGTCTTCTAATATTCCACTTAAATATCCTATGCTTATTAATATTACACTTCTGAGTTTGTATATTTCCCTATCATGATATATGCTTCTTATTACATGCAAAAATTCATTCATTATTTTTTCATCTAATTTTTCAAACTCGTCTATCATTAATATTATTTCTTTTCCTTCTTTTTCTGTTATCTCTTCAATTAAATTTCTTATATCATCTATACTTCCTGGTATAGTCAAATCAATCATTTTACCATACAAACCTTTTAATGAACGATTTATATCCTTTACAAACGTTCTTAAAAATTCAACTTTCCTTTTTTCTCCATAACTTTCAAAAGAAATAAAAATAGGTAAATATTTATCTTTTATTTTCTCAACTATATCTTTTAACAATGTTGTTTTCCCTGTTCGTCTTGGCGCTGATACTGTAAAGTATCTCCAGTTTTCTATATGGTCAAGCGCTTCTTTCATTATATCGGGTCTTTCTATATAATAACAAGTTTCCTTATTAACAGGTCCTGATGTACAAAAATTTCTCATAACATACCTCCATTTTAAACTAAAAATCTATATTTAAAGAACTCATTAAAATTTATTCATAAATATCTATATTTATTATATCATAAAATCGTGATATTTTATTTTTAAAGCTGACAATCAAAGTTTAAATGATTTTATTTTTAAGATAATGCATAATTAATATTTTTTTAGTTTAAAATATAACATTTGTAAAAACAACAACAAGATTGTTAAAAAAATGGAAAATAAAAATGTACAAAAAAAGAATTAAGAATTAGTGGATTTGACCATCCAAAGTGGGCACCGAAAAGTTAACAAAGAAATAGTATAATAAAATAAATAAGGAAGGTGACCCACATGCGCGGCTTGACCCCCAAAAATTAGACAAAAAATAAGGAAATCTCATTTTTTCACAGAAACGAAAAAATTAGAAAAATCATAAGACGAAATAAAATTATTGAAATTATCATTAAAAAGATAAAAAACGAAATCAGGAGTAAGATACTTTAAAGACCCATAACTGCTTTTCTTTGAAAGCAAGTTAAAGGTATAAAAATATTAAAAATAAAAAGTATTTTTTGCGAAGCAAAGATGATTATAGAAATAAATATAGGAAATATAATAATTATAAACATCTTTGATATCGTTAAAAGTAATATATTCAACAAACTCTCTTTGAACAGCTGAATGAAATGATTCAATAAAAGCTTTTCTTGATTGAAAATCAAGAAAATGAAAAAAGAGCGTTTGAAGTACTGGAAAAATATGTGGAGTTAAAATATTATTTAAAGCCAACACAAATATTAAAAGGTGTTATAACAGAAAATAATTACCTTTCAAAATTAACATTATATACAGATTCCTACTATGCTATAGCAAATATAAAAAAATTGATTGATGAAGTAGATCAATATAACACACTTGCAATATCTTTTGCTGAATTGATGAGACTGTTAAAAAAATCATCAGAAATCTCAGAAAGTGAAGCTGCTATCCTTGATGAAAAAGAAAATGTTGTAAAGGTATTGACTATTCACAAATCAAAAGGCCTTGAATTTCCTATTGTAATACTTGGTGGATTAGGAAGAAAAATAAATTTAAATTCAAGTGAGGAAACTGGAGAAAAAGTAAATACTTCTGACGAAAAAACAGAATTTTCTTTACCAAAAGATAATGTGAGATGTTTTGTCTTAAAAAAGCTATTCTTAAAAATAGTAAAAAATGTCGATATACCTTTAACAGATAAAGAGAAAATAAATATTACACTTGGAAAAGATTTTTCTGAAATGTTCGATAAAAATAAATATCTTGAAGACACTGAAATTTTGAGATTAATGTATGTTGCAATAACAAGACCAAAAGAAATGTTAATACCTATAATCGCTGCTATTAAAAATAAAAAAGATAATAATGAAATAAAAAATATTTCGGATTTATTTATGAAATTTCCATATGAAACAAGAGATATAATTATGACAGAAGAGCTTGACATTAGTGAAATAGAGATTTCACATAATGAAAACCAAGAAAAAGAAATAAGAATAGAAAAAAAGCAATTAAAAAATCTTATGGATTTTGCATATAAAAAATATATAGCGCCAACGTATATTATAAATGAATTAAAAAAACAAATAAGCATGTTATAATTAAAAGTGTACGGTTACAAATCTATACTCTATGGGTGATTTATATGAATATACTTGAAGAAATTAGAAAAGGTGAAAATAAAAAGTTAGAATTCAAAGAAAAGCTTTCTGGCAATTATAACAGTTTTCTTAAAACTGTTGTAGCATTTGCTAATGGAAATGGCGGAAAAATAATATTTGGAATAGAGGATAAGACTAATAAAATAATTGGAATTGATGATGACGAAATTCTGGATCTTTCAGATAAAATATCAAATCTTATTTCAGAAAAATGTTTTCCATCAATTATTCCAGAAATTTATATTACAAATATTGATAACAAAAATTTATTAATAATTGAGGTTTTTTCAGGTCAATTGAAACCATACTATTTAAAAGGAAAAAATAATAAAAAAAAGGTTTATATCAGAGTAGGAGCTACAACAAGAATTGCTGATGAAAATATTATAAAATCCCTGGAAAGAGAAAGGTTAAATATTTCCTACGATGAAGAAATCTTATTTAATTATCCACAGGAAAATATTAATTTTGAAACAATAAAAAAAGATTTTAAAAATTATACTGGAAAAGAGTTAAATGAAAACAAAATGCTAAATCTAAAGATTTTAAAAGAATATAACAAAAAACATTTTCTCACTATTGGTGGTGCATTGTTAATTGGAAAAGAGGAATTTTTGGAATATGCTGATATAAAATGTGCAAGATTTAAAGGAAATACAGTAAAGGAATTTATTGACAGCAAAGAGTTTGTAGGACCAATATATAAAATTGTAGAGGACGCTATAAAATTTGCAAAAATTCATATTGAAAAAAATATGATAATAACTGAAGTTATTAGGAAGGAAAAATATGTAGTTCCAATAGAAGTTATTAGAGAAGCTATAATAAATGCAGTAGTACATAGAGATTATTCTATAAATTCCGATATAAAATTAGCTATTTTTGATGATAGAATTGAAATTACTTCGCCTGGTGGATTACCTGGAAATCTTGATGTCGAATCCATAAAATATGGGAGATCGGAAATACGTAATAAGGTTATTGCCCGTTTTTTTAAAGAAATACGATTTATAGAACAATGGGGAACAGGAATAAAAAGAATTATAGAATTATGTAAATTAAATGGATTAGAAGAACCGAATTTTTTTGATGATGGCCGATATTTTAAAGTTATAATTTATAAAATAATAGAAAATAAAGAAATGTTCGAAAAATCGATAAAACCGGAAAGTGCCGGAAAAGTGCCGGAAAGTGCCGGAAAAGTGCCGGAAAGTGCCGGAAAAGTGCCGGAAATAGATAAGAAAATATTGTCATTTTTAAAGAAATATGGGAAAATTACAAGAAATGATGTTGAAAGAATTTTGAATGTAAGAGAAAGAAGAGCACGTAGTATTTTAAAAGACTATGTGGAAAAAGGATACCTTAAAAGATATGGAAAAGGTAGAAACACTTATTATAAGCTTTAAAAAGGAAGCGATGAAATGAAAATATTGCACACATCAGACTGGCATCTTGGCAGAAGGCCTGTTGGTGGAATATGTGAATATACAAACAAAAGATATGAAGATTACTTCAATGCAGCTGAATATATAGCGGATAAGGCAATAGAATTGTCTGTTGATATATTTTTGATAAGTGGTGATTTATTTGATAAAAGCACATTATTACCTGATATATTATATAGAACAGAAAAAATTTTGGAAAAATTAAAAAATCTAAATAATGAAATTGAAAGTGAAACAAAAAATTTATTAGAACTCAAAAAAGAATTGAAAAATAGGAAAATTTAGAAAAATCAAATAGTGAAATAAAAAAAATAGAAGAAAAAATCTCAGAAAAACAAAAAATAATAATTGATTTAAATACTGAAATAGGAAAATTGGAAAATGAATTAAATAATTTGAGAAAAATATTTGAAAAAAGAAATGCGATTTTAAAAGAAAAAGAAAAATTGGAAGACGAAATAAAAATTTATTTAAGAAAATTAGAATTGACGAAAGAATTTAGAGATAAAATAAAAACAATGGGAATTTATGTAAGTAAAGAATTTACCAAAACAGTCTCGATAAAAGCAACTGAAAACTATATAAAAATGTCTGAAAAGAATGAAAAAATAATCTGGGATTCTGAAGACAATTATCAGGTGAAAATTCATGATGATATAAAAGGAGAAAGAAATTTTAGTATATTATCCGGTGGAGAACAAGTAAGTGTTGCGATTTCAATAAGTATGGCTCTTGCTAATTTTTTATCAAAAGCTAATATTTATTTGCTTGATAAACCTACCATAAATCTTGATGAAGAAAGAAGAAATATGCTTGCAGAAAATCTTAAAAATATGCTAAATGAAATAGAACAGGCATTTATTGTAACTCATGATGGAACATTTACGGAAATGGCACAAAAAGTTATAAATTTTGAAAGTCCATCAAAATTTTAATAAAAATTCCAGAATTTTCGAATATTTATATTAAAAAGTGTTGTAAATGAGATATATAGAGTATCATAATAGTTTTTGTAAGAAAAAAGTAAAGTAATGGAAGTTTTGAATATTATGATTTTCATTGAATTGGAGTGATAAAATGAATTTTTATATAGATAAACATTTTCAAATAATTTTAATTGATGCTTTTCTTGAAGAACTATATGTATTATATAAACAGTTCGATAAAATTCTATCTCTTGATGAAATTTCAGAACTTATATATAAAAAAACTATTTATTATGAATATTATAAATTATTAAATAAAATAGAAAAAGATGAGAAAATAAAATATTGTGATGCTAAAGAAAAATATGATGATAGTTTTATGAAACTACATATTCCCATTAAAAAAATAAGTAAAAAACATTATGAATTTATGGAAAATTTTAAAAAAAAATATTCGGAAATAAAGTTAAATTATTGTTTTGATGATTTTTGGAATGTATCGATGTTTGATTTTTATATAATTATAAAAAAATCTGAGATTGACTTTTTTCTTGAAAAATTTGAAGAAAAATTTTTAAATGATTATAGCTTAAAACATATTCCTGTATTTTCTCCATTATATAAAGGGAAATATCCGATAATTTCATCGTATAGTTTTTACAGAGCGCTTAGTAGATTAATTATTATGTTTTTTGAAAGTCGGATTCAACCAATAACTTTTAATAATTTTTATAAATATTTAAATAAAAATTATTTTGAAAGCAATATAAAAAAAGTTTTTGATTATTTTTATTTTGCAAATATAGATATTCTTAATATACCAATTTCAGATTTTCAAGAACCAAAATTAGTTAAAAATTTAAAATATCTTGATACAAAGAATATAATTTTAGATATATTAAATATTGAATATAAAAGAAATGAAGAATATTTAGAACAGAAAAGAGAAGCTGAAAGACTTCATAAAGAAAATAGAAAATTTATAAATAGACTTATAAGTGATATAGAAAAAATTTTATTAAAATGGTTGGATCAAAATAAAAATAATTATAAAAAAAGAGCATATGTTTTTGAAAAAGATTATAGAGGATCAAAATATTTTGAAGGATATATAAATAAAATGGATAGATTTGATATAGAAATAATTTTAGATGATATAGATATGTTTGGAGATAAATATTTAAATTTTAGAAGAAGGAGACCTTTAATTTATTCAGATAAGATTTTTTTACCTATAGAATTATTTGATGATGTTAAAAAATTAATAAAAGAAGATTTTGAAAAATTTTAATAATTAGGAGGATAAGATGAATATAGATATAAATGTTCAAAAAAGTTTAATTGAATATGAGATGAATAATATTTATGAAAACGTATATCTTGAAAATAAATATATTTTTGAAAAAAATGAATTATCAAATATGATATATGAATCTCTTAATCGCGTAAATGAAAAAAATAAAACAATAGAATATATTAGTACTGAAAAATACAAAAATAAAAATTCAAAAATATGGCACAATGAAGATTACTATTGGTATTATTTTGGTTTTAATGACGCAATAAATGAAACACGAAACATTATAAAAATATATATTCCAGTAAGAAAAAGTAAATTAGAGTATCATACCTTCTTTCAAGAACTTTATCACAAAAATAAAGAATTAAAATTTTTATATAAAATATCTAAGTTTAAAAGAAGAGAAAATTTAATACTATGGTGTTATAAAAATGATATAGATTTTATTTTAAACCAATTTGAAAATTCATTTGAAAAAGATTACTCTCAATCAAACATATCATTATTTACGCCATTATATAAAGGTAAGTATGGTATAACAAGAGAATTTTGGCTCTTTCCAAAGAAAGTTGACAAAGGAATGATAAAAATGTTAAAATAAAAGAAAAAGCGAAAGGGAAGAGCTAAATGAAAGAAATAATAAAAATGCTGGATAAAGGTTTAAAGTATATAAAACATGAAATAAAAGAAGACACAATATATATTTATGTAAAATCAAAAAAGAAAAAAGCAAAATGTCCAGTATGTGGAGAAGAAACAGATAAAGTACATTCAAAATACACAAGAAGCTTTCAGGATTTACCAATAGGAGGAAAAAAAGTAACAATAATATTGGAAATGAGAATATTTAAATGTAAAAACAAAGAATG
>NZ_FQUI01000060.1 GCF_900129175.1 Marinitoga hydrogenitolerans DSM 16785 | reverse complement strand
ATCTTCTGTTTTTATCCTTGGTACTCTCGCATGTATATATGTTTCATATTGAAATAAATTTAAATGTCTCCATGTCTTTTTGACTGTATCGTAGGCTCCATATCTCTTCCCGTTTATTTCAAATTTCGCTCCTCTTTTGAAATTTACATATATGTTTACTTTATTCCCATCTTGTTCTATTTTTTCTATTCTCCATGGTTCATTTATATTTAGTATTTTTTCAAAAAATCTTGGCAATTCATTTATCATTTTGGTCCTCCTCCTTTTTTCTTTCATTCCTATAATATCATATTTTTTCTTTTTTTACCCACTGTTTTTAGAAGAGAACCTTGAAAAATATTCAAAAATAAAAGATTCTATAATAAAAAATAAAAATAAGATAGAAAAAATAAAACAATATAAAAAGAAAAAAAACATAGAAGCAATCAACAGAATATTAATTGAATTTCATAGTGAACATAAAATTACAGATAATGATTTTAATTTTATTTTAGATGCTTTATATTTTGCTGATGAATATCAATCTTTTAAACTAATGGATATAGCAGGTTTTTTTATGACTATTACTACAATTTATGATAGTTTAAGCGATCATGGGAATTTGCAGGTGGAAAGTATAAAAAATAAGAATAAAAGTATGATTAAGCAATATTATGAAAGATTTAAATTTTTATTGGAAAAGGGCAAAATTGAGGAAATCGAAGGAGATTATTATTTTATCTCTAATAATGATAATTATCTGCAGAGATTACAGTCAATTCAATCTTATTATTATTTGTATTCTAAAAAAATTTTTGGAACAAGTGTAAATTATAGATTGAAAAATGATGAATTTAAAGTATTTAATTTGTTTTTTGATAACTTTGGGGAAAGCGAAAACCAAAATAATAAAATAGTTCATCCTGATAAAGAAATTCATTCTAAGGTTTTTCCCTATACATTACCAGCCGGATTGTCAATAAAGAAAGATAAAAGAAAAAAAGAAATAATTAAACATTTAAAGAAGAAAGAAAAATTCATTGGATTAACTGTTTTAGGAATCAAATATGCTTATGAATTAAATGAAGAAAATAAAGAAATAATCAATGATATAAAAATCTATACTGATGAATATATGCAACAAATAAATAAAAAATATAAAAATGGATATCTTGATTATCAAATTAACAATATTCAGGATTTTGAATATTATTTTTCATTGGAAGAAAGTGAAAAATTAAATGGTTATATGCTAAAAGCGTTATTATATAAATTTATTCAAACAAAAGAATTGTCTCATCTTATAAAAATTTATGTTTCTCTATTAACTTATGGAAAAGAATCTTCTAAATCACAATATGATTTGAAAACACTTCTGGATCTCTACGTTGAAATATTTAAAATTATCAAATCAGAAAAAGTAAATGTACTTTCAAAAAGATTTTTATATAGTATAGCAATAATATTATATGAAAAATTTAAAAATGAAAAAAATAAAGAAAATGAAGAAAATGAAAAAAAAGATAAAAATGATAAATATATATACCAATCAAAAATGGTTTTAAACGATTTTTTTCATGATTTAAAAAATGGTGATGTTATTGGATGTGAAAGGCAAATATTGCAATTGTTAAAATTAATAGGAAAGGAAAAAATGTGGATAAATTATATTAGAAATTTTCAAATAATTCACGAATTAAAAACAAAGGGATTTTTTAATATTTTAAATAGGGATTTACAAAGAAGTGCTTTAAGCATGTATGAAAAATTTAAGATATTTGAGGAGAGTTATTATCTTTCAGCAATTTATGCAATCAAAATATACTGTAAAAAAAACCAAAACATTATGATAAAAGATAATCTTTTAAAAAAAATATTTGAGGAAATTGAATTTCAGTGTAAAGATAAGTTTTTATTAGAAAATCAGGTAAAAAAAGTTCTTGAAAAAGTTTTTATTGATCATTATTCAGATAAATATAATGAATTTGTTAGCGTAAGAAATGAAGAGATTTTTAATAAAGAAAAAGAGCAGCTTCAAGATGAAAATTTTGTTAGTATAAAATATGGAAAAAATAATGATGAAAAAAATTTTTCCGATAATATAGCTAAAATGATAAAAAAAGATCTGTATAAAATATATTATTATCAAATCGAAACAAATAGATATAATAACTCGAATTTGTGTGAAAATAGTGAAAATATTAAGCCTTTATTTTTTGAAGAAAATTCGATGGCGAAATTTTTTAATTTCTTTTTAGAAAAGTTCGAAAATGAAAATAAAAAATTACGTGATTATGAAGACGAATTTTATGAAAAACAGATAATTCGTGAAGAAGTTTTGGAATTATATGAAGAAGAGTTTTATGATGCATTATCATCGAAAAAAAGTATATTTATGGCTAAAGAAAGTATTGAAAAATTAAAAACAGAGTTAAATAGAATTATAAAAAATTCTTCTGAATATTTGCAATATTATCAGATTCAGGTTTTAAAAGCATATGGATATATAATTATAGAAAAATTAGAGACAATTTATTTAATATTGCTTGAGATGTCAAATTTAATTAGAGATGAGGATATTGAAAAAAATATTGAAGAAGATATAAAAAAGATCTATGAAGAACGATTAGAACCATTTGATAAAAATGAAATCTTTAAAACAGATATAAATAATTGGTTATTCAAGAGATTTAAATTTTCTGGATTACATACTACTATATTCGAAAAGTATATTAATTTTATTTATTCTACCTTAAAGATAGGTGTTTCCATGATGGCAGGAATATTATTAATAGCTGTTGGGGATGAATTTTGGAGATTATTAGACGAATTAACTATATATGCATACACTCCATTAAAAAATGAATACAATATTATAGCTACTTCCTTAACATTTTTATTTACTTGTATCGTGATATGCTTAATGGTTTATTATATAACTCGTAAAAAGTCTCTTCACAAAATAAAATGGAAAAAATATAAGCTTAAATTAGCAATATTTTCATGGTCTTTTCCTTTATCTTTAGGCGTATATTTTTTAAAATTTCTTAGAATATATAAATTAAATGAAATTTTTGATAGATTAAAATATATAGATAAAACTTCTATAATACAGTTTTTAATGTTTGTATTGTTGAGCACAGCTTTAGGATTGGCTTTACAGCTTTTCTGGGAAGATGAACCAGTGACATTATTTGACAAAGAAAGTTGAGGTGGGAATTATGGAGGATTTATGTAAAAATTATAGCTTGAATGAGGATGATGAAAAATATATTCTATTAATGGAACTATCAGGTTTTTTACATGATATAGGAAAAATGGATGAAAGATTTGTGTTATCTAATTCTGAAAAAATAACAAGAAAATTTTATCATAATAGAGATATATTCAAAGAAAAATATGAATTAAAATTTTCAAATTTTGAGAATTTTAATAAGTTATTAGAAGAAAAAGTTGGAATAACTGAGAATATATCTTTAAAAGAATTAATAGAAAATCATCACTATCCTGACTCGAATATTGCGAGCAATAAAGAATTAGAATTGTTGATAAAATCAGATAACATTTCATCTGCAATGGAAAAAAGTAACACATCAACTAAAGGGCAAAACTATATAATAAATTCATTTGGAAAATATGAGAAAAAAATATTTTTGGATGAAAGTGATAATTATACAGAAAAATTAAAAGATTTTATAAAATCAATAAATGATGGTTTATCAGAAGAAGATATAGTCAATGAAAAATTTAAAAAAGTGAGAAATATAATACTAGAAAATTTAGAAAACTATGGAAAGAACTTGTTGGGAGAAACAAGATTTCCATTAAATGATGTAACATTATATGATCATTCATACTATGTGGGAACTATGGCAAAAACATTTGCTTTTGCAAGAAAAATTTTGAATGAAGGAGAACTTTATAAAAAAGTATATCCTTTTAAAATATTTGGTATATATTTAGGAACAGAACAATTAATAAAAAATGCATATAAGCCTGTTGATATTAAAGCATATATTAATGAAATAAATGTAATAAAAAAGGAGTTAAAGAGATATATAGAAGAAGAGTTGTTATTTGGAAATCTTATTTATGAAGATTCTAATACAGTTTTATTTTCTTATCCTAATATTAATAATAACGATTTTTTTGAATGCGTAAAAAGAGAAATAAGATCATTACTAGATAAATATGATTCAATGAATTATAGTGGTTGGCATATAGAACTTTCAAGAGAAACTAGAATATTTACCAATGCTGCAACGTTTGCAAAAAAAATATCATTTCCTATATATAATAAAAAATTCAAATTAGATGTAAACAACAAAGATAATATCAAATTTTGTCCAAATTGCCATGTAAATATTGTTTCATCTGGAGAAAGATGCCATCAATGTAACGATAGAAAAAGAAATCATGTAAAGGATACCAATAAATATTCTCTTGACTATTATAAAAATCCAAAAAACGGAACAATTGCAGCTCTAAGAATAGATTTAGGGCTTGAAAATTGGTTAAATGGAAAATTTATAACTACGAGATTTATAAATAAATATTATAAAAATATCAAACAAGAATTTGAATCAATAACAAAGTCAGATAAAAATAATATAAATAAATTTAAAAAAATATTAAAAAAAATAAATGATGAAGAAAAAACGAGAGGTGAAACAAAAAAGAAAATATATTATATAAAAATGGGAAATTTTGAATTTTTTGATAATAATAAAAATAAATTATTAGAAGTTTTAGATTTTGAAGATACTTTTATAAATAAAAATAAAAATAGTTTTTTTTCAAAGTATGAGAATATATCTTTTTTTAAATCATTAATTTCTATTCTCCCATCACCAGCAAGGATACAAAGGATAATAGATATATCAAAAGATTTTATGAATATAATAAAAGATGAAATTAAAAAAATTCTTCCTTCTGAAGAGAACATATTTGAAATAATAAAAGATCATGAAAAGATGATATTATTATTACCTTCAAACTATATTGAGGATATTTTAGTGAAAATTCAAGAAAAATATGAAGAATATTTTTCTGTAGTAAAACATATGCTTCCAATATATGTAAACGTTTTGTTTTATAAAGATTCTACACCATTTATAAGAGTATACGAGGGTCTCAGACGATTTGAAGAAAATAACAAAAAATTATATAAAAATCCTAAAATTGTAAAATTTAATGAAGTTAAAAATAATGAAACAATATTTACTATGGAAAAAGATCTATTCAAATTTTCAGAGAGCGTAAAGGTTTCCGAAAAAAATATAAAAGCTGCTGTAAATGAAGATATAGAATCGATAATAAGAACATTTCTTGTAAAAACAGATATAACAAAAACAGGAATAGATTCTTATATAAAAATTAATGAGAACATAATTAATCCAAAAATAAAAACATATAAAGAATTAAAATCTGAAGAAAAAGTTATATATTATCCTTCTTACTTTGATTTCGAATATTTAGATACAATGAAAAGAATTTCAACAATCTCATTAAAGAAAAAAGATAATAAATTTATAAAAAATACATATTATGGAATAAATCTTGAACGACCTGTCTATATAAATTATTTAACAAGAAAAGATAATATATTTGAAGCATTAAAAAATCTATTAAAAAAGAAAAGTATAAGTAAAACCGGAATAAAACAACTGGAAATGTTCTTTATGAATTACATGAAAGAGCTTGATGATGAAAGGGAAAAATTAAACCAGAATGATTTGTTATTTGACCAAAAGCTGATTGAAGCAATAATCATAAAATCATTTGATAATGGTGTAAAAAATCATAAAGACGATGTCATTTATAGCGTGAAAAATGGTGTTTTTTTTGACTTTATTGAATTATATATGAGAATATATGAAAATATTAATTATGAGGAGGATAAAAGATGAGTATTTATAAAAAAGAATATATATTAAAATCTATAAATCCTATTCATATAGGAACAGGTGGGGTTAGATTGGGAAGAGTGGACAACACAATAATAAGAAAAGTTCATAGTGAAATTCCATATATTCCTGGAACTGCATTATCTGGAGCCTTAAGAGGATATTCTGCAATAAAAGTAGAAAAAGCTTCATGTGGTGGTGCAAATATAGATAAAGAAAATTATAAGAGCTTATACTGTGGACATGATGATTGCCCAATATGCCAAAATTTTGGATATACATTATATGGAAAATCAAAACAAGGAAATTTAAAAATAAATGATGCGGAAATAATATTGTTTCCTGTAAAGACTAATTATGGAATTATGTACATTACAACAATAGAAATGTTTTATAAGGTTATTGACAAAGAAAATTCTAAAGATGATATTTTTTCAGAGAAAATGAGAAATATATTAATAGATAATATATATATAAAAGATATTAAAGTTTTAAAAGAAGATATAAATATTAAAATTTCCGATATAGCATTGGAACAAATAATTATTTTAGATGAAAAAATGTTTAGTTATTTCATAAATAAAATGTTGGAAGTTCGTACGTCTGTATCGCTTGAAAATCATATTGCTATAGACGGAGCATTATTCACATATGAAGCAATACCGGAAAATACATATTTTTATTTAGAGATAAATTCAAAAATGCCTTTCGATAAAAAATATTCAAAGTTTGAAATATCAGATGTTATAAATCGGGGTTTTGAAGGTATAAAAGAGTTTGGGATAGGTGGTATGACAACAAGAGGATTTGGATCCTTGGAATTGGTTAGTGAGGTGTGAAAATGAATATTGAAATTATACCAATATCACAAAAAATTTCAGAAATTGTAAATCAAATAATAGAAAATGAATTTTTAAAAAGTGATGAAGAAAAATTAAAAGCTTTTTATGCGTGGATAAATAGGGCTATAATAATAAATTCGGTTCATGGGCCAGTTGATTTTTATATTTATTTAAGTTCAGGGGAAAATAAAAAATTAAAGAGCATAAAAGAAATATTACTAAAAAAAATAGATGAAATTGTAACAGAAATATTTGGAGATAATACAGATAACATTCTTAAAAGATCTTTTGAAGAAAAAGAATCTCTCAACAAGATATTTAATGAAATATTAATTCAATTAAAGTTAAAAACTTTTTTATTAAAGAAATTATTTGAATATTCAAAAAATGAAGGTGAAAAAAATGAATGAAAAATATAGAATAATATTAAAACAAAAAGCTCCTTTGCATATTGGATATGGAAAAAATATAAAAACATTTAATGGAACTTTGCCTTATATTCCTTCTTTTACATTTAAAGGTGCAGTAGTAGCTTCTATGAATTTAGAAGAAGAAAGGTTCTCCCACGAAAAGAGTGGGTAATTAGGAAAAAGGCAATTTACCTAAAGCCAAAAAAATAGTAATGGATAAATATTTAAAAGACTTAAAACCATAAGCTCTTTTGGTAAAAGTTCTAAGTTTTGAATTCATGCCTTCAATTTTAGCATTGGTTAATCCTGTTTTTAAATGCATAAGAATACCATTTATATGTTTATATAAACTCTTAGCTGCTTTTTTCATTTCTGGTATATTTGATTTTAACGCTTTGTCATACCATTTTTTAAAGAATTTTGATGCATATGCTGGTTTTTTATAATCAAATATTTTTTTTAATTCCAGAATTAATGAATATGCTTTTACTGTATCAAG
>NZ_FQUI01000059.1 GCF_900129175.1 Marinitoga hydrogenitolerans DSM 16785 | reverse complement strand
GATTCTAATTTTTCTATATATTCTGTTCTGTCTATGTAATAATAATTCTGCATTATTACCCATTCAAAATTTTGTTTTCCATATGGTATTTTTTTTCTCATGGCTCACCTCCGAAATCTTCTCTTAATTACCCATAAAACCAAAAAATAATAATACGCAGGAGCTGTTCCTTTTTATATTATTTATATTATATCATATATACTTTACTATTTTTTGTTTAATTACTAAGAAGACAATTTGTCAAAATAACCAAAAATATGATAAAATAAAAGTAAATTGTTTAATAAAGGTGATAAAATGAAACTTTTTTATTTTGAAGGTAAAGATTTAAGCATTTCAATGAAAGGTTATGTTATAGGTAAAAATGATACAGAAGCATTAAAAAGCATTGATAAAGACATAGAAATAGAAAAATTCGAATACATAAAACATATAAACTTTAAAAAATTAAATCTAAAAGAACATACAAAACTCATAAAAATGCTAAAAGCTTTTATATCCTCAGGGCTAAACTTTTTCGATGCAATAATATACATCAGAGAAAATCAGGAAGTATCCCAGAGAATAAAAATAGCCCTTGATCTATTAATAAACAACATAAAATCTGGAATACCATATAAACAATCAATGGACATGAACATATACTTTGATTACGAATTTAGAAAACCGCTTTCAAAAGCGTCTGACAACAAAGAATTATTAAAAATGCTTGAAAGACTAGAAAATATATATACAAACAGGATAAAAAATTATAATGATATAAAAAATCTTCTAACATATCCAATAATGCTTTTTTCCGCATTAATAAGTTTATTATTATTTTTACAGTTTATAATTTCTCCAGTATTCAAAGAAACATTCAAAACAGAATTCAGTTTCACCGTTTCCTGGGTTTTGTTAGCTATAACCCTTTCATTAACAATAGCCATCATTATTTTTTTAAAAAACAAAAGTAAATTTGATGAAATATTATACAAATTGCCAATTATAGGGAAAATATATAGAAAATATTCATTATTAGAGTTTGTGGAAACAACAATGATATTCGTTGAAAGTGGCGACACCACATACACAGCCTTTGAAAAAACGGCAGAAATATTATCCTCTAAAAAATTAAAAGAAGAAATTATCAATGTATTAGCGCAACTTGAAGAAGGCAATAATATCATAGAAATCTTTAAAAAAACAGATTTAAAAGAAATGGTTTTCAGCATAACATTATCAAAAGATTTAAGTGACTTAAAAAAGCCCTTTGAAATATTAGAAGCGGAGTTGAATTTAGAAATAAATCAAGCAATACAAAAAATAAAAAAATTATTAGAACCAATGTTAATAATGATAATATCAATAATAATATTAGAGGTGGCGTATGGTTTTTATGGCGGTATATTCAACACAATAAATAATTTAGGAATATGAAAAAAGGATTTATACTATACGAACTACTAATTGTACTTCTTATCGAAAGTTTGCTTTTTATAAGCTTTTCAATAATAATAAAATACTCTTTTTTTGATGATTTAAAAAAGAGAATAGATTTTATTGAAATGATGGATTATTTTCTTCAAGTAAAATATCATTCAATAAACTTTGAAGATCAAAGCACAAAAATAGTAATCTCCAGCAAAAGCTATTTTGATGGAATAATATACAAAGAAATACCATACAAAACCACAGATTACACAAAAATATTTAAATATTATAATCTCATATTAAAAAGTCCAGGAAACACATTGAAAATAGGAAACGCAAATCTAGTAATATTACCAATAACATCATCATTTAGATGGAGTGGAATAGAATGGTAACCACAATATATTACAACAAAAAATTTTTATACAGATTTAAAAATAAAGGATTTGGAAATATAAAAGTAAATATAACAGATTATTATGGAATAATAAAAAACTTCCAAACAGAAAAAGAAATGAACAAATATATAATAAAAAACTCAAGAAACTTTGATATATCCACAAAAAAATTGAAATATATAGAATTAAAAAATAATATATATTATCTTTACATAACAAATTACATAAAAAAATTCAAACAATCATTATTTTACGACTACACAATACCATTAAATTATCTGCTCTGGACATATCTTGAAAAAAACAGTTATAACACTGAGTACATAACATTTACTGGAGAAAATAACAATATAATATTCCAGAAAATCGAGGAAAGCTATATATATGGCGTATATTCAAATAAAATCATGGGGGATGAAATAAACTTCAATGAAAATCTATTAATAAAAATAATAAAAAATATAAAAGGGGATTTCAAAAATGCTATTTATGTTTAAATCAAAAGTCAGGTATATACTAAACATAATATCTTGGTCAGCATTACTCATATCAATATTAATCCTTCCATTTTCATACTTCAAATTTCAAAACAACATATATTTAAACAAGATGAAACAAATAAAAACAAATGAAAAAATATTATCAGAATACAAATCAAGAATAAAATTAACAGAAAAATCAAACAAAGAACTATATAATTTCCTGGATTTTTTAGAACAAATAAAAACAAAAATATATTTACAGTCACTCAATTATACGCCTTCAACATTAAACGCAACAATATTAATAGAAGTAATAGACGGAATGAAAATAATATCACCATATCAAATAAAAGAAATAGGAACGCTGGATTTATCATACAAACAATATAAAATTCTGGAGATGAAAAAATGATTTACAGATACATCATCTCAGCAATAATAATAATCTTCTCATTATTTTTCATCTACCATTCTCCAGAAAAAATCACAAAACAAATATCAACACCAAAGTTTGTCGTTTCAAATATAAATGAAAATTACACATCATCAAAGATTACAAAAGACCAGTTAAATGAAATATTATCAAAACTAAAAGCGGAAAAAGGGGTTATAATTGAAGAACTAAAAATAAAAAACAATTATGATTTCATATCAAACAAAAACTACTCAATATATATAAAAAGAGAGATACCAGAAAACACAAAAACAATGCAGGATTATGAAAAATACAATTACAAAGTTTTTAATTTCTTAGAAATAGACATGGATAAAATCTGGAAAAATAGTGGTTACCTACAAACAAATTTCTTTCAATTCTCAGGAGTAATAGTAAAAAACAAACAAAAAAGAGCTTATATATACTTTAAAAACAACTTAAAAGAAATAAAAGAAGGAATGAATTTAGGAGATTATCACATACTAAAAATATATAACGACGGCGTATTATTATACAACAAACACGAAAAAAGATTTGAGGTGCTTAGATGAAGAAAATAATGATCTCATTTTTCCTAATATATGTCATAACACTTTTTTCCTATCAAATTAAAATAGACTATATTGAAAACGAGAACATAATAGAAATCTCAGAAACATCAACAAATATCACATATTTTGAAAATAATACAAAAACAAATCACAAAATAGAATTTAAACACACACAATTTGAAAAAAAGAATTACATATTACCAAAAGGTCCCATAAAATCAGTAAAAACATATGAAAACATAATAGAAATAACAACGCTATTCCCCACAAATATAGAAATTCAAAAAAACAATAAAATTATTATAAAAGCAAAAGGAAAAAAAGTATTAAACAACGAAATTTTTCAGTTTAAAAACATAAAAATAAAAGATTTACTCGACATATTATTAAAAGAATTAAATTTCAATGTATATTACATAACAGACATACCAGACAAAAACATATCATTAAACCTTAAAAACTTTTATCCAGAAGACCTATTCAGAATACTACTTGACTCAACGGGGATATATTACGACTACATAAGCACAAAAGATATATACATTTCGAAAAATTCATTATACAACGCTCAATATCCAATAATAAACTCAAAAGAAAAAATAAATGAAACAACTGATGAAATAGAAATAATTCAAACAAAAATAACAAATATAGAAAAATTAATCACCCTTATAAATCTGCAATACGCAAAACTAAATAACGAATTATACATATTAAAAGGAACAAAAGATAAAATAGAATTAATAAAAAACATAATATCAAATATACCAAAAACATCAAAACCAAAAATAAAAAAAGAAAAAGACCAAAAGCAAGAAATAAAAAACATAATATACAAGATATTCGAATATAGCCTTCCGCAAAAAGAAATAATAAAAGCATTCAACATAGAATATACAGATATTTCATCAAACATAATACTATTAAAAGGCTTTGAAACCGACATAACGCTTTTTGAAAATTATTACAACAAAGCCTTTGAAATATATAAAAAATCACAAAACAAATCTACACCAAAAACAAAACCTGAAAAAAAAATAAAAAAGGTTGAAATTACAGAAGAACCAACATACATAATAATAAAGTCAAAATATAAAATAGAAAAAATAGAACCAATGTTTAAATTAAACATACAAAATATAGACAAAAACATATATATCATCAAGGGTATAAAAAAAGAAATAGAAAAATTAAAAACGCTAAATGATAAAATAAATAACATACTTCCAACAAAAGAACCAACAAAAATCATAACAACACCCGCAAAAATTACAAAAGAACCAACAATAATAAACACAGAAATACCAATAGAAAACCTATCAGAAATGTTAAACCTGGAAATAAAAAAGATATTTGATAATGTTTATATAGTAAAAGGCGAAAAGGTTGATTTTTTAAAAAACATAATATCAAAAATCCAAGTCCCGAAAGAAACTAAAATTAATGAAAACAATAACATAAAAGACAAACAAAAAGAAGAAAAAATAGAAATAATAGAATCAAATTTAAACTTATTAGCATTTAATAAAATTTTTAAAGATACTATAATCCAAAAGATAGAAAAAAATTATATAATAAAAGGAACAGACGATGAAATAAAAATAATAAAAGAATTCAATGAAAAATACAATATTAAAGAAATTAAAAAAACATCAGCAATAACCCCAGTATCAACGCAAACATCAAACACAACAGAAAAAACAAAATATAAAACATTATATGAATTAACAGAAGAATATGCAAAAAACAACAATTTATCATTAATAAATGAAGACACACTTAAAAGCATAAAACTATATAACCCAGAAAATATCCAAAACATAGAAAAGATATTATCAAAAAATGGTTATTACCTTGAAAAAGAAAAAAATGTTATAATAGTAAAGAAAAGCATTCCACAAATAATATCAATAGAAATATCCATAGTCGACTCGTCTATACTCGAAGAAACAATACGTAAAATAGAATCAAAAATAACCTCAAAAAGCCTTATAGAATCAATAAGCCAAGGAATAATAAACCCATTATTATACAAAGAAATATTAGACACAGCATTTAATAGCAATAACACCAATTCAAAATCAAATTCAAGATTATTATCAAAACCAAAAATAATATTAAAATCTGGCACAAAAGCCACGTTTAAATCAGTATACAGAGTGCCAGTAATACAGGAAAATTCCATTCAATACATAGAAAGCGGTTTAACATTGGAAGTTCAAGCTAATTACCTAAAAGATACAGACTTAATAGATTTAGAGATAAATTTAAAAGTAGGAGAACCAGAAAAATCGGCTATTTCAGGTTACAATGCAGAAAATTCCAGAGAAATAAACACCAAAATGTTATTAAAAAACGGCTATGTAAGCATATTAGGTGGTTTGAAAATAATAAAAGAAGAAAAGTTAAACACAGGCATTCCCTTTTTAAAGGATTTGCCAATAATAGGTTTTCTCTTCAAAACAAATGAACAAAGGAACAGAGAATATGACTTAAACCTTTTTATATGGCCCAAATTAGTAAATTACGGGGGCGATTAAAATGACAAGATACCCGGTGGTATCAGGAACATTTTATCCCAAAGATAAAAATGAATTAATAGAAATTATGGAAGAATTTTTCCCAATATTACCAGAAACGCCAAAAAATTATATAAAACCAACAGGATTAATATCTCCACATGCTGGTTACATATTCTCAGGAAAAACTGCTTCATATGGATATTATGAAATATTCAAAAAAGGTGAAATAAAAACTGTTATAATTATTGGACCTAATCATACAGGTGTAGGTCCAAATATTTCTGTGTATCCAGAAGGTACATGGATTACACCATTTGGAACAATAGAAATAGATGAAAAAGCCAAAAAAATAATATCAAAATTACAAATAATCGGAGACTATTCAGCTCATCAATACGAACATTCAATAGAAGTGCAATTGCCATTTTTGCAATACCTATACGGAAATGACTTTAAAATCATACCAATAGTAATGGGAGATCAAAGTTTAAAAACATCAAAAAAATTAGCAGAAGCGTTAAAAGAAATTATTGACGAAGGAACATTAATAGTGGCATCAAGTGATTTAAATCATTACGAAGAACATGAAATAACAATGAAAAAAGGTGAAATAATAATAAAGGCATTAAGAAATAAAGATCCAGAAGAATTATATAATAACATAAAAGAACACCAGATAACAGCATGTGGCTATGGTTGTATAAACACATTATTATACATGAATTTTGAAAAAATAAGAATTATACATCACACAACCAGCGCAGAAGCGTTTGGAGATTACAATCAAACAGTAGGCTATCTTTCTGCAATATTCGAAGGTAGCGAGTAATGCGGAGGTAAATATTTACCCTGCAAATATTTAAAGGGTTTAATATTTTTTATTAAAATCTCAAATTAAAAATCCGAATCCTCACCGGAGGTGTGTTATGAGAAGATTCTGCACAAGTGGTCCTGTTGATAAAAAGACTTGTTATTATGTAGAAAGACCAGATGTAATGAAAGAAGCGCTTGATCATATAGAAAATTGGAGATATTTTACAGTATCAGCTCCAAGACAAACAGGAAAGACAACATTGTTAAATGATATTGTTGAAAAAACAAAAGAAAAATATTTACCTATTTTTATATCTTTTGAGGATTATGATGGCTTAGAAAATGAAAAAGAGTTTATAGAAGTATTTTTAGAAGATATAATAAAAAAATTAAAAAATCAAAATATAAAAATAGGAATAAAAAAGGAAGAATATAAAAATGTAAGGGAAATAAACAAGATTATAGACGAAATACATGAAGCAACAAAAAAAGAAGTAGTATTAATGATAGATGAATTTGAAAAATTTGATAATGAAAAATTAATGAACAAATTTTTACATACGATAAGAAAAATATATCATGATAGGGAAATATACAGACTCAGAAGTGTAATATTAATAAGCGTAGGATATCTAAGCGGAATATTAGAAGACAACGCTAGTCCGTTCAACATAGCAGAACATTTGGAAGTGCCATACTTTACAAAAGAACAAGTATATGATTTACTTTCACAACACGAAAAAGAAACAGGACAAATATTTGATGAAAAAGTAAAAGAATTAATATGGCATAATGCAGCAGGACAACCTGGATTAACCAATGGTCTTGCATATGATTTAGTAATGAAAAAAGCTAAAGGTGAAAATATTATAACTGAAAAGCATTTTGAAAAAACTTTATATGATTATATGAGAGTATATATAGATAAAAATATATCTAATATAATAAACAAAGCAACTAAAGAAAAAGAATTAATGATGAAAATATTATTTGAACCAAATAATGTGGAATTTAATATATATTATGAAAACATAAAATTCTTATATTTAAATGGAGTAATAGACAATTGTGAAGGTATATGCTGTGTGAAAGTTCCTTTGTATTACAAAGCATTATATGCAAGATTCAAACCAGAAATTAATGGTGAAAAAACTTATATGGCAACAATAAAAGATACAATAAAACCATATCTAAAAGAAGACGGAACACTTGATTTGAATAAATTAATGAAAAGATATATAAGATA
>NZ_FQUI01000058.1 GCF_900129175.1 Marinitoga hydrogenitolerans DSM 16785 | reverse complement strand
AAGGAGCTTCTTTTATTCCTATCAAGTTTAAAAATTCCGGATGTTCATCAAATAATTTTTGAACTTTTCTATATGATTTTTTAGCC
This sequence comes from Marinitoga hydrogenitolerans DSM 16785, assembly GCF_900129175.1. Lineage (NCBI taxonomy): Bacteria > Thermotogati > Thermotogota > Thermotogae > Petrotogales > Petrotogaceae > Marinitoga > Marinitoga hydrogenitolerans. Next base: position 8,597 of record NZ_FQUI01000058.1, on the reverse strand, counting down.
ATTTTTAACAACATTAGAATTTTAAGAATAGCTTTATCTGAAAATTCTTTTTTTCTACCAAATGAGTATTTCGGTTCGTTAAAAAATATATCTATAATATTGAAAATAAATAAAATTTCTTTTTTTACAAAAGATGTATTGATTTCTATTCTTTTTTGTGCTAACATTGAATTGGGCACTCCTTTCTTTTGTTTTTTGGCTCAATTCAATGTTTCTACATTGAATCAAGGAGTGCCTTTTTTGCTTCTTACTAATTGGACGTCCTAACCTAATATTATTATAACATAATATTTATCTTTTTTTATATTAGTCTTTAAAATAAATACCCCCGAGAGATTCTCGGGGGTATCTGGTTATCTAAAACTTAAATCTTTTGGAAAAATCAATCATTTCGTTAGTCATTTTCTCTAATCCTTCTATTAAATTATCAAAATCCTTTAATTTGGTTTTTTGTTTAGACATCATTATTGAAACATTTTCAACTTTTTCTGTAATATTTTGAATAGATACGGAAATAGACTCAATTGCATTTGTTATTTCAGCAGTTGAAATTTTTTGTTGGTTAGAAATATTGGAAGTATTTTCAACCATTTCAGAAATTATGTCAATTTCTGAAAGAATGTTTTCCATTTGATTTCCAATTTCTTTAATAGATTCAACCATTTGATTTACATTTTTTGTTATGCTTGAACTTTCATTTAAAGCTTCACTTGCATCATTAACAAGAGAATTTAAGTTTTCTGTAATATCTGTAGCAGATTTGCTGGATTCATCAGCAAGTTTTCTAATTTCATCAGCAACAACAGCGAATCCTTTACCAGCCTCTCCAGCTCTTGCTGCCTCTATTGCAGCATTTAATGCTAATAAATTAGTTTGCTTTGAAATATCGGTTATTTTTTCGACAATTTCTTCTATGGTTTTAGTTTTTTCAAATAGTTTTGAAATCATAGAATTGCTTTTTTCTACTAACTTTTCTATATTGGTAATATCATTTATCATATTTTGAATATTAGTTTTGCCAGCAGAGGCGCTAAAAGAGATTTCTTTCGTTTTCTGGTTTAAATCATTTGATGATTTGGATAACATATCAGCTCCAGAAGTTATTTCTTGGATATTAGCCGTTGTTTCTTCAGCGGATGATGCGACTACTTCTAGGTTTTCTTTAATTTTTTCAAAAGAATTAAATGTTTCATTAGTAATATTTATTAATTCATCAGAGGTAGAGTCAAGGTTCTCTTCAGCATTTTTTAATATATTTGAATATTTATTGAAAGAAATAGCTATATTTTTAATTGTATCTTTTAATTTGTTGAAAATATTAGCTATTAATCCTATCTCATCTTTTCTATTAATAGCAATCTTTTGTGTTAAGTCTCCTTCTGAAATTAAAAGTGCATTTTTTTCTATTATTTTAATAGGGGTTGTTAAATTGTTTGAGAAAACAATAGTTATAATAATAGCGAATATTAAAGTAATTCCAATTACAGTTATTAAAGTATTTTTTAATTTGTTTATAGGCATGTAAGCTAAGTTCTTATCTTTTTCTAATATGATCTTTAATTTTTCGTTATTCAAAATTATTTCTGAAGCAATTCCTAAAACTTCTTTATTTTTGAAGTTAATGTATTCAGTTATAGTATTTAAAGTTTTCGGAATTTGCGTAATTTTTTTGCCAGGATTTATTTCTTTTAATTTTGTTATTAAAACATTATTTGAGTTTAGAACATAAATATTTGTAGAGGAGTCTTTATTTATTTTTTCAAATATAGTAGTTCCTATTTCTTGAAAATTTATAGAAATTATTATATAACCATATCTAGCATATCTATAAACAAAAGGAGTTCCTATAAATAAAATTGGTTTATTATTATATAACTCAATTTTTGAAAATTCAATTGTAATATTATCATCGGTTTGTTCTTTTAATTTATTAAATAATGTACCTAATGCAGTATTTTTTAGTTTATCATTTTCAATATTTTCTGTAAATTCATCACCTTTTTTTAAAGTGTAGATAATGTCCCCATCTTTATTTAGTAAATAAATATCCTCTAATTTTTGTGATAAAGCATAATTTACAAGATTTGGATGATATTTTCTGTGTAGTAAGTCATAATCAGCTATGGAAAATTCATCATCACCATATTTTTCTAAATTATCTTCATTTACGTTATATAATTTATATCTTTCTTCAGGAGGATTAGGATTCTGATATACATAAACATCTTTTAAATTTTTTATATCTTGAAAATCCTTAAAGTATGAGTTCATAGATTTAAGCATTATTGGTAAATATTGCAAATGTGTAATGTTTTCTAAAGATCCTTTGCAATTATCTAATATCATAGATAACTCAAAAGTTTTAGAGTCCATAATATTAGAAAAGTTTGATCCAATTTCAAATTCTAATGCGTTTTTTGAATTATTTAATGCAAAATATCCTAAAATGATGAAGGGAATAGATAATGAAAGAATAAAAATAAGCAATAATTTAACTTTTAATTTCATAGAATCACTCCTTTTTTATGTTTCAGAAAATTATATCATATAATTACTCCTTTTTCAATTGTTATAAATAAAAAAGTAAAATATTTTTTGAGTACTGAGTCTATAAAATTTTAAACATAGAATGCATTTTTATTAAATTTCAAATGTTCAAAAATATAATGATTTATGTTATAATATAAATAAAAGCATAAGGAGGGGAAAGTATGGCTATTGAATTAAAAGCTGTGAGTTTTAGAATTGAGGATGAGAAATTTGCAATTGACATTAATCATGTTGATACTGTTATAGAATATCAGAAAACAACGAAAGTTCCGGAATCGCTAGATTTTATTGAAGGTATTGTTAATTTTAGAAATGGAGTTCTCCCAGTTGTAAATTTAAGAATAAAATTTAATTATCCCCAATTTGAAGATAAAAATAAAGCAAAAGTATTAGTAGTGAAAATAGAAGATAAAAAATTTGGTTTAATGGTAGATGAAGTTAAAGAGGTTATAAATATAAAGCAAGAACAAGTTGAAGAGCCACCAACTGTTGGGGGAGCAAAGGCTGACTATATCAGTGGAATTATAAAAACAGATGATAGCATGATATTTTTAATAGATGTGGAAAAAATATTATCGAAAGAAGAAAAAATTGAATTAGAAAAAGTAATAAAATGAAACCTCAGGGGAGTCGGATAGCGAAGATATCTGGCTCCCCGTTTTTATAATAAAGTGAGAATAAAATAAAATTGTTATATGCGAAAGGATAAAAGGCATCATCGTATATAGTTGTTGTCAAAGGTATTTCTTCTTTGGTTTCTGTATTATACATCGTAATTCTGTAATATCCATCTTTTAATTTAGAATATAAAATATAATTCTTAAAACTGATAGGATCAACTTCATTAAATTCAGAGGATATGAAAGGTTTGATTTTATTATCTTTAAAAATATAGATACCATTTTGCCCATTTTTGGGATTTATCATTTGAAACAATACGGCATTTTTAAAAATAGTAGGTCTAAATTTAAAAGTGCTTTTTAAAGATGTAATCTTCTCTATTCTATCTTCTTTAATAACATATTTATATATTTCTGTCCAGCTTTCTCCGTTTCTTTCTTCGGCAGAAAAATAAATATTCCCATTATAATAATAAGGTGTATATGCATTATAGGAATCATCCGAAATTCTTTTTATTTCATTTGTTTCCGGATTATACATTAAGACATCCCATTTTCCATATAATGAACTTTGAAAAATATATGTTCCGTCTTCAGTAATGTTTGGGAAATATTCTGAGGAAAAATTAAGGGAAATGTTTATATATTTATTTGATTTGAAATCATAGCCCCAAATATTTCTATTACCAATATATCTATCTGAAATAAATAATATTTTATTTCCATCTGGAGATATTATCGGATATTCATCCACACCATCCCAGTAAGTTACTTGAAGGAAATTCCAGTTATTGCTGTGCATAAGTCTTTTAAAAGAAATTTTTTCAAGAGTTTTTATAGTAAAACTTTTTATCCACTTATCATTATCCTTAATTTTTTCAGATAGATCTAACATTGTCCCGTCAAAAGTGGCTAAAATACGAATACTATTTTTAGAAGCATCTTCGGAAAACTCTAACAATATATCATAATTTAAATTATTATTTTCATCTTCATTATTATATTTGTAAACATTGTAAGAATAAAACAACTTATTCTCAAATTCATTGATAATTTGTGTCATTATCCATGAATTTGAGTTTTGTTTTAGCATCACAGTTTCTTTATTTATTTTAATTTGGGAAAAAACAAAAATTATAATAACTATGAAAAATGAAAACAATAATTTTTTTTTCATCTTTTAACCTAATACTTTTTTTACAATAGATTTTACTTTATTTCCATCGGCTTTTCCTTTTAATTCTTTCATAACTTTACCCATAACTTGCCCAAATTTAGCATTTTCACCCAATTCCGAGATAACCTTTTTTATTAAACTTTCAATTTCTTCGTCGCTTAATTCTGGTGGGAGATATTGTTGTAAAATCTCTAATTCGTATTTCTCTTCTTCAACTAAATCAATTCTTCCGGCATTACTATATTGTTCAATAGAGTCTCTTCTCATTTTTATTTGTTTTCTTATTATAGTTAAAATTTCTTCGTCGTTTAATTCTTTTTGTTTTTCCACTTCAACTTTTTTTATTTCTGTTTTAAGTATTTTTATAGCGTTTAAAGCTTTTGAGTTTTTTTCTTTCATGAATTTTTTCATATCATCATTTAATTTAGATTTTAAATCCATAATCTCACTCCCCGTGTATAATGTTTATAAAAATATAATAAAATAGATAAATTATTTTAAAAAAACGATTCTAACTCTAAGTTATTATATAACTATAGTAATTCTATCACTCCTCACACTTTAGTGCCTAACAAAGTTTGATTAACTTTGGTATATGAGATGAATTTCTATCCGGTGAATAAGCTTAATCTCTTATATAGAACGAGAGTCATGTGTCCAGAGTTAGAATCTTTCTTTTTTATTTGTTGTTTGACTTGATTTTAATTTTTTTTATTATACCATATGAACATTAAGGTTTGAAGAAAAAATAATACAATTTTTATAATATGTTTTTTACGGTACACCTTTCAATAATTTCTGTTGGTAATAAAATTTTTCTTTTCACTTTACTTCCTTTTCCTGTTATTCTTTCAATTATAAGTTGTGCTGCAATTTTCCCCATTTCATTTCTAGGTTGTTTTATTGTAGTTAATGGTGGAAATAAATATTTTGAGTAAGAATCATCATCAAATCCTAATATAGAAATATCCTCGGGAATAGAATATCCTAACTCATAAATAGCTTTCATACCTCCTAAAGCCATTTGGTCATTTGAGAAAAAAATCGCAGTAAAATCTTTATCATTATTTTCAAGATATTTTTTTACCGGAAAATATCCACCTTCAAATTCAAAATTTCCCTTTAATATAGTAACTTTTATTTTAAATTTTTTAGAAAAATCTAAAACTGCTTTTTTTCTGAGTTTAGATGAATAAACATCTTTATTTCCTTGGATAAATAATATATTTCTATGACCTTTATTATATAAATATTTAACTCCCATATAAGCAGATTGATAGTTATCTATACCAATAGTATCTACTTTAATACTGCTATCCATTCTATCAACTGCTACAACAGGAATAGCGGATCTGATAAGTCTTTCTATATGTTCATCATCATTTCGTGTAGTACATATTATAATCCCGTCAACTCTTCTTGAAAAAAATTGTTCCAAAATTTCAATTTCTTTATTTAATAACTGATAAGTAGAAGTTACAAAACTATCATATCCATGTTTTGTCAATTCTTCTTCTATTCCTTCAGATATTATATTATAATGATTTCCTCTTAAATCAGGAACTAATATTCCAACCAAATAATGTAATCTTTTTTTTGCAACTTGAGGTAGTTGATAATGGAATTCTTTCAAAGCTTTTAAAACTTTTTTTCTCGTCTCATCTGATACATTATCATAACCATTAATAACTCGTGAAATTGTAGCAATTGATATTCCTATTTTTTTTGATATTTCTCTTAAAGTTGCCATATCAACTACCTCCTTGATTTTTTTGATTAAAACTATTTAATATAAGTTAAATGGATAATAGATATAATTTTCTAAGTAATCAGGTATTCCTTTGTTTTTTATAATATCTGCATATACAAAGAATGCTGGTTTAAATGTTCTTTTTTTATTTTTATAATCTACATGAATTAGACCAAATCTTTTAGAAAACCCTTGAGACCATTCATAATTATCAATTATTGACCAATACATGTATCCATTTACGTTTGCACCTAATTTTATGGATTCATTTATTTTTGTTAAATGTGATACTATAAAATATGGTTGAAGTTCCCCATTGCTTGCGATACCATTTTCAGTTATAAACATTTTAGGATTATTATATCTTTCCTTAATTTCTAAAATGACTTTTTTAATTCCTTCAGGATAAATTTCCCACCCCATATCAGTAACTGGTTTTTTTGCTTTTGAAATTTTATTATTGCAAGAATATCCATATCCTTCAACTACCTTCCATGAATTATTGAACTTCTTTACGACGGTTCTAGTGTAATAATTAATTCCTAAAAAGTCTGTTTTCCCTTTCATATCATTTCTATAAATAATATTATTGTCTAAATTAAAGTCCATTTCTCCTTTTAATATCATATCAGTAAAATGGTAATTATTAAAATATTTAGCTTTTTCAACAATTTCTATATCATCTTGAGTTTCTGGATCTATCCATGTAAAAGAATATATAAAACCAATAGGCTTATTTGTAAATTTTTTCATAACATCATAAACTCTACAATGAGCTTCAGCTTGATGTTTTTGAGCTAATTTATAGTATTTCTCGTTAATTAGAGATGGAGGAAATCCTGATTTTGGTTGTAAATAGCCCAATGATGCAACTATTTGAGGTTCGTTTATTGTAGACCAATAATCCACAAATTCATCAAGTTGATATGCTAAAAAAGCACCGTATTTAGAAAATTCAAGGATGATCTCTTTATCAACCCATCCGAAAGGTCCATTTTGATTTAAATTTACATTTATTGGATCATGTAACCATAAAGGTAAAGAAAAATGATTCAGATCTACTATGACTTTTATATTTGCGTTTTTTAAACTTTTTATAATATTTTTATAACGGACTAAACTATTCAAATCAGCTCTAGATTTTAATTTTTCCAAATCCTTTTCAGTAATTTCAACATATATAATATCTTCGTTTTTTTGTGTGTATTTTATTTTTATATCTTTTGTGGACTCTGGAAATATTCTTGACCATTCAATACCTATTCTTACAATATTTAATCCTAAACGTTTCATATATTCTATATCTTCAAAATATTTCTCCCAAAAATTTGCACCATTTTCAGGGTAATCTCCACTAACTAATCCACTATTTATTATCCTTTTATCATGAACCCATTTAAACCAATCGGTTTTGCTGTCAATATTTTCTCCGCCCATTTCAAATTGAAATCCGGACATTGAAATGCCAAATAAAAATTCTGTATTAAATTTAATCATATTATTTCCCTTCTTTCAAAAAAAGTTTATACCATTCAGCACTATCTTTTAGATATCTCTTTTGATTATCATAATTAACATATACAATTCCAAATCTTTTCGAATATCCAAGTGCCCATTCGAAATTGTCCATAAAACTCCAGATAAAATATCCTCTTAAATCGACTCCGTATTTAATTGCATCTAAAGATTTTTCAAAATGTTCTTTTAAATATTTTATTCTATATTCATCATGAACTTTTCCATTTTCCAATTTGTCTGGACCAGCCATTCCGTTTTCAGTTATGTACAAAGGTATATTATATTTTTTATTTAATTTTATTAACATATCATATAATCCTTTTGGATAAATTTCCCAACCCATTTCTGTTTTCTTTAAAGTTCCTTCAATATGTTTAAATCTCATTGGATTTTTTTCATCATATGCAATTAATTGCCTGGTATAATAATTTACGCCAAAGAAATCTATTTTTTGAGATATTAAGTCTAAATCTGTAATTGGTATGTTAATATTTATATTTTCTAAAATTTCAAATAGTTCTTCTGGATATTTTCCAAATATTATTGGATCATGATACCATCCGTTTATAAATTGATCTGCTATTTTAGCTGCAAAAATATCTTTTTCTTTGTTTGAAATAGGTTCGATTTTAGAAACAACATTTGTAATTCCTATTTTTCCATCTTTTACCAAATCTCCTAACTTTGACAGCAATCTGGGAAATTTAAGGAAAATAGAACGGTAGAATGCGGGTTTGAGACGATAAAAGTATGGAAAAATAGGATTAAAAAAAATCGTGTGGTGACACAAAATATTTTAACAATAGTGTAATTTTCTTGATTTCATAGTGTTTTTGTGGTATAATATACAGTGACATTATGAAATCAAGAGGTGATTTTTATGTTTTTAAGAATTGTTAAAAATAATAAAGGAACAGAATATTTGAGAATTGTTGAAAATTATAGAGAGAACGGTAAAAACAAACAAAGGGTAATAGCAAAT
>NZ_FQUI01000057.1 GCF_900129175.1 Marinitoga hydrogenitolerans DSM 16785 | reverse complement strand
TGTCCCAGTCTGGAGGATACTTTCCTACGCGTTACTCACCCGTTCGCCACTAGTACTACTCTCCGAAGAGAGCCTCCTCGTTCGACTTGCATGTGTTAAGCACGCCGCCAGCGTTCGCCCTGAGCCAGGATCAAACCCTCCATCCAAGATTTCGAGTTCGATCACTTAACTCTCTCTTTTTACTTCCGCTGGGTGTCTCTGTTCACTTGTCAAGGAGCTTCTTCCTTATTTCCCTTTTCCTTCTTTTCCTCCCGCGGCTCTTCGTCCGCGTCCGAGTATATATATTACCACCTTTCTCTTGCTTTGTCAACTTACATCTTTGTTAATTTTGTTAATCGTTCGTGAATTGATTGAGTGGTGTTTAAATTAACTGTTTGACATATATTCATTCATTATTTTGTATTAGTGAAATCTTCTATACAATATCATTATACCTTATTAACATATATATGTTAGAATTTAATATAATAAAAGATGAAAGTTGGAGGTGTTTTGATGTTAACACTTTTTTGGTTTATTGTAGTTATAACAATAGTTGTCTTTTTTCATGAATTAGGTCATTTTATTTTTGCGAAACTTTTTAAAACAAAGGTTGAAGAGTTTTCTATTGGTATGGGACCAAAATTATTTTCTTATAAAGGAAAAGAAACGGAATTTCGTTTTAATTTAATTCCAATTGGAGGTTATGTGAAAATAGCGGGTGAAGAGATAGAAACAGATGAATTATCAGATGACCCAAATCTATTCTATAATAAAAAACCTTGGCAAAAATTTTTAATTGCCTTTGCAGGACCACTATTTTCTATTATATTAGGATATATTGTATTATCTATTTCTGGAATATTATATGGATTTCCAGAAGTGAAAATTGAAGAGACGATTAAAGATTCACCTGCATATTACGCTGGTATTCAACCTGGAGACGTTATAAAAAAGGTTAACGGAAATATAGTTTTTGATAGTTCAATTTTAAGTCTTGCTATAAAAGAAGGAAAAGAACTGAATTTAGATATTATAAGAAATGGAGAAAACATTAATTTAAATATAATTCCTAAATTGTATGACCCTGAATATACATTAATTTTCAAATCTGATTATGATATTAATTTAAATTCTCTTTATATTAAATCATTTAATATGAATCCTCCAGAAAAAATTAAAGATATATTGCCAAACTTAGAAAAAGGTGATAGATTAATTATTGAATTAGAAAATGGTGTCAAAATCGAAGGAAAATTAGAAGGGTATACTATTTCACCCAAAAGATATGCTATAGGCGTTTATTTTGCAACATTTTCTAATACTATTAACAAGGACATATCACCTTTTCAAGCAAATGATATAATAAAAAATATTAATGGTATTAAAATCAATAATGGCCTTGACCTAATAAAAAATCTGACTTCTATATCTATGCGAACCGAAGATAAAATGATTACAATATTAAATAATAAAATAATTGAATTCAAAAATGGCTTTGACTCTGAAAATTTAAAAATACTCGTATCAAGAAACGGGAAAGATATTAATATAACATTGAACAAATCAGAATTTCTTAAAATACTTCAAGAACCTGCAGTATTAAAATTTGCTTTTGATAAATGGCGACCAAAAGGTTTTGAAATAATAACTGTTTCCATACAATGGGCTAATACATTATTAAAAGCAATGATTGATACTATTGGTCAATTATTTACCGGCAAAGTTAAAACGACTGAAGTTATGGGACCTGTTGGAATTGCCGGTATAGTAGGACAAGCTGCTAAAGCTGGACCAGAAGCTTTAATTTCTTTAATAGCTTTAATTACTTTAAACTTAGGAATTATAAATTTATTACCAATACCTGCATTGGACGGCGGAAGAATTGTATTTTCCATATATGAAATGATTACTGGTAAGAGAACCAATCCTAAAGTTGAAGCAATGATACACACTATAGGATTTTTGATTTTAATGGGACTATTTGTTTATTTCACTTATAACGATATTTTAAGATTTTTTAGATAAATGGGGGTAAAATAATGTTTTCAAAATATACTGTTTTCGTAAAAAACGTTCCAATTGGTGGTCATAATCCAGTTGTTATTCAAAGTATGACAAATACAAATACTTTAGATACCGAAAAAACCATAAAACAAATCATTAATCTTTCAAATGCTGGAGCTGAAATCGTAAGAGTTTCTGTTAGAACATTAGATGACATTCCTTCTTTTAAAAAAATATGTGAAATTTCTTCAATACCAATAGTTGCAGATATACACTTTGATTACAAAGTTGCTATAGAATCAATTAAGGCTGGAGCATCTAAAATAAGGATTAACCCAGGCAATATTGGTTCTCTTTGGAAGGTTAAAGAAGTTGTTAAAGTCGCTAAAGATTACAATATTCCTATTAGGGTTGGTGCAAACTCTGGTTCTATAAAAAAAGAATTTGAAATATTGAATATGCCAAGATTTAAAGCTTTAGCAGAAAGTGCTTTAGAAGAAGTTAAAGTTATGGAAGAATTGGAATTTAATAATATTATTATATCTATAAAATCTACAGATGCTAAAGAAAACTTTTTGGCTAATAAATATATTTCAGAAAAGGTACCATATCCTTTGCATATAGGAATTACTGAAGCTGGAATTTATGAGGATGCTTTAATATTATCTTCTGCAGGACTTGGAGCATTACTATTAAATAATATTGGAGATACTATTAGAATTTCCATAGCAGGAGATCCTATTAAAGAAGTATTAGCTGCAAAAAAATTACTAACTTTGTTAGGATTTAAAAAAGGCCCAAGGATTATAGCATGTCCGACCTGTGCTAGAACTGAAATAAATGTGGAATATCTTGCAAACAAAGTAAAAGAATGGACAAAAAATATTGATGAAGATATTAATGTTGCTGTAATGGGATGTGTTGTTAATGGACCAGGAGAAGCAAAACATGCTGATATTGGCATAGCTGGAACTAAGACAGGTGGTGCAATATTTATTAATGGCGAAATTGCTGAAACTGTTCTTTTCGAAAAACTCGAAGAAACTTTCAAAAAATATATTAAAAATTTAATTTCAGAAAGAAAAAAGATTAATACAGATTCATAAAAAATATCGAATATTTTAACTTTTTAAATAATAAATAACTAAGAGACTCTTTTTAGAATTTTGATTATGTTAATACACTTTTTAAAAAAAATATGAGTAACAATCTGATTTTTCAAAAACAATCCTCTTTTTGAGGATTGTTTTTTTATCCACCAGCACTTATATATTTTCCTGAGTTTTACACTTATATTCCAAAGCAAAGTTTAAAAATCTGAAATAATTAGAAAAATATACTATCTTTTAATAACTATTTCTGAATCTTTTCTTCTTTTTAAAATATTTCTATATTTTTGACGGATTTTCAAAATTTGTTTTTATAAACCAAATGTGTAATTTTATTCCATTTTCTTCTTCTAAAATATATTCAAAATCTTTTATTGTATTTGAATATATTATTAACCATCCCTCTTTTAACCCTTTTCTTTTTATATATTCTTTTATTTGTTTTTTACTTTTTTCATAATCATTTCCTGTTATGTTTGCTTTTATTTCTATTAAGTATTCTTTGTTACGCATATTTATTAATAAGTCTATTCTTCCTCCGCCTACTTGTGTTTCTGGATATACTTTTCCATCTGCCGCTTCTACATATAATCCAAGAAATTGATCAAGATTGTATTGATATACACCTTCATAATAGTTTCTGCCTTTGAACATTACTGCTCCTCGTTCTTTTATGTATCTTATATACCTTTTCATTAATTTGTTTAAATCCAAGCTTCCGTTTTCTTTTAGATATGGTTTGATTGTATCTTTTATTGTTGCCATATAATTTTTTTCTCCATTGATTTGTGGTTTGAAATGATTGTATAACTTTTTATAATATAACGGTACTTTTACACAACATTTACCGTCACAGTCATCTATTACCCCATTTAAATATAGGAATTTTATTCTATCATCGCTTATATCAAATTCAATGCTTTCTGGCTCAAATAATATTTTCATCATTAATTCTTTTTCTTTTTTCGCTTTTGATATTATATTTTCCATGTTTTTATCTATATATTTTCTAATATAATCATATAATGTTTTTTCAAAATGTTTTACTGTTATTATTTTTTCTCCTTTAGCTTTTTTCATTACCAAATCATATGCAAGACCATTGGTTAATCCCGGTTGTCCTGCTGCATTATGCCATATTAATTCTTTTACTTTTTCATCGAAAATTTGTCCTGTTTCTTTTTCGTGTTGGTTTAGTAAATCATATACTTGTTCTTTTGTAAAGTATGGCACTTCCAAATGTTCTGCTATGTTAAATGGACTGGCATTATCTTCTAATATTCCGCTTAAATATCCTACGCTTATTAATATTACACTTCTGAGTTTGTATATTTGTTTTTTATGATACACACTTCGTATTACATGTAAAAATTCATTCATTATGTTCTCATCTAATTTTTCAAACTCATCTATCATTAATATTATCTCTTTTCCTATTTTTTCATATAATTCCTTTAACATTTCTCTTATTTTATCAAGTTTTTTTGGTATTTCCAGTTTAATTTTTTTATTATATCTATATTCTATATCATCCAATATATCAATTACAAACGTTTCAAGAAAATCGTCTTCGCTCTTACTTACGTAACTTTCAAAAGAAATAAATATTGGTAAATATTTATCTTTTGTTTTTTCAACAATATCATTTAACAAAGTTGTTTTTCCTGTTTGTCTTGGAGCTGATACTGTAAAATATCTCCAATTTTCTATATGATCAAGTGCTTCTTCCATTATATCTGGTCGTTCTACGTAATAACATGTTTTTTTATCAACGGGACCACTTGTACAGAATCTTCTCATGACTCACCTCCGGTGTTATACGCTTACAGCGAGTTAATGATATTGTTCTTTCGGGATAAATATAAGTCACAAATTTTTCTTTAACATAATAATTACTTTTTTCGGTTATAATAATATTGTATATGACAATTTCTATAATTCTATTTACACTTTTCAGATTAAGAACTGTTGTTTCTGTATCTAACAAACACATAAAACTAATTATTTTTCAACAATTCCACCCTTTTTATCACTATTATTTAAGTAATTTTATTACTAATACGTTTAATCTATCATTAGAATTATTTGTTATTCCATGTTCAACATTTTTATCACAATAAATCATGTCATTTTCATTTACATTGATTTTTTCATCAGATAACTCAACTACACCTTTTCCTTTAGAAATAAAAAATATTGCATCAAATGGTGTGGAATGTTTTTTTACAACTTCTCCTGATTCTAAACTGATTAAAACTATTTCTAATTTTTTTGAGGTTAATAATTTTCTCGCATCAAAATTTACTCCTGATAATTTTTCTAACGAATCATATTTAACAATTTTCATGTTATCCCTCCTGAAATTTTTAGATTATATAATAATTATACCACAGTGGTGATAAATATATGATAACTTCAATATGGCAAGACCCTTCAACTAAGGAATTTTATTTTAAAGAACATATTAACTCTAAACTTAAAAAAGAGCATAAATATTTCAATTTGATTTTTGAAGATGTTTATATAGATAAAGTTGAAAAAATTCTGTCTAAATACAGAATAAAAAGTTTTGTTAACATTGATTTTAATTGGAAAGATATATATGGAAAAAATTTGATAAATACAACTCTTGATATTTCTTATAATCTATTTAAGAAGGTTTCTGATGAATTGGAAAAAAATAATATTTATGTATATGGAAAAAATATAATGAATATATTTAGCAAAAATATCTCTGAAAACCCTGATGATAAAAAAGTTTGGTTTTTAGATATTGAAGTTACAAGTGAAAACGTGAATGATTATAATGGTTATATTACTTCAATTACATATTATGATACTTATAAAAATGAATATTACGCTTTTGTTGTATATAATAAAAAACTCTATTCTAATAAAAATATTATATTTTTTGATTCTGAAAAAAATATGTTGAAATATTTTAGTGAAATAATAAAAAAGGATCAACCTGATATTATAACAGGCTGGTTCTCAAACGGATTTGATATTCCTTATTTAATAAAAAGAGCCAATATTTATAATATAAATTTAAGTGTAATTCCATATTTAAAACACTCTTCATATCAAAGTGATGGCCGATTTTATAATAATATTCCCGGAATAAATTTAATAGATTATCTTGAATTATATAGACGATATGTTTTAGATAAGCCCGCATCATATAAATTAGATATTGTTGCCAAACATCACAAAATATTAGGTAAAACCGAACATAAGGGATTCAATTATTATAATAAAGATATGAAAAAATTTATTGATTATATTTTTAGAGATGTTGAAATCCTCGTAGAACTTGAGAATAAATTAAAATTAATAGGTTTGATATGTTCTCTACAATCATTAATAAGAATTCCATATAATTTGTTATTTGGAACTTCAATTTCTATTGAACATTTTATTCAACAATTTATTTTAAAAAGTAAAATTACTTTTAGATTTTATGAAAGAGAAAAAAATGATATAAAAATAACAGGTGCTATTGTTTTAACTCCACCAAATAAAACATTTGATAATGTCATTGTACTAGATTTTACCTCTCTTTATCCAAATATAATTGCTACTTATAACATTTCTCCAGAAACACTTGTGTATAGTTCGAATTATAGTGAAAAGCATATAGACCTTGGAAGAATTCTTGTTGAAGAAGAAAATGATGTTTATAGACCTTTGAAATTTTCTTTAAAAAAAGAGGGAATAATACCCGCATTAATAAAATTCTTTTTAAAAGAACGTTTATATTATAAAGAATTAAAAAAAAATACAGATCCTGACGACCCTAACTATGTTATATATGATATTAAACAATATAATTATAAAATACTTCTGAATTCAATATATGGAGTATTAGGAACTGATAATTTTGCACTTCATGATACAAGAATTTATCTAGCTATTTTAGCTGCCGCAAGATCTGCACTAAGATTTGTAAATAACAAATTGAATAATCATCATTTTAAAAGTATATCTATAAATGGAAGATATATTGATTTCAAAACAAAAGTGCTTTATTCCGACACAGACAGTTCTTTTAACTACATAGAATGTGATGAAAAACTGAATAAAAAAGATATTTTTGAAATAGGAAAATTTTTAACAAATTATATTAACGAAAGCATTCCAAAAGAATTAATAACCAAATTTACAGAAGAGAAAATTGAATGTACTTTAAATATGGAAGTTGATAAAATTTATAAACGAGTTCGTTTTTTTGGAGTAAAAAAACGATATTTTGGATATGATTTTGACAGAAAAATCATCACACATGGCGTGGAAATTGTACGAAAAGATACTCCAGATATTTTGAAAAATATCTTATCTTCTCTCTTTTTAAAAGCGTTAGATAATGAATTAAAAATGGATGATTTTATATTTTACTACAACGAACTAAAAAAATTCCCATTAGAAGATATTGCTATAATAAAAAGTATTAGAAAAAAAGATTTTACAAAATATAAAACATTGCCAAACCATATAAGATCTGCTATTTTTATGGAAAAAGTTTATGATTTTAAATTTAATTATGATGATAGATTATTATACTATTATATAAAGTATTATAATTTTAAGCATTTTGAAACCATAAAAAATATTTTTAATAAGAATCAAAGTGGAAAGATTTATTATATATCCGCTAGTATTGAAAGGGAACATCTTGAAGATTTCAAAAAATTATTATATAATGATTTTGAAATAGATTATTTTACTCTTTTCAAAAAGCAAATTTTATCAGCTTTAAAACAATTTTCTGAATATAAAGATTTAATTGAAAAAACTGAATTAAAAATAAAGTTAATGGAAGGATATCCTTTAAAAGCTGAACAATTAAAATTATTTAAGGAGGAGACATAATGAAAAAGTTAATGGAAAAATATGCTGAACTTCTGGTAAAAGTCGGTATTAATGTACAAAAAGATCAAAGAGTATTCTTAAGATCCACAATAGATTCTATAGAATTTACAAGAATAGTTGCAGAAAAAGCATATGAAGCTGGTGCAAAAGAAGTATATACAGTATATAACGATGAATATATGTTATTTTTAAAATTAAAATATGCCGATAATGAACTATTAAATGAATTTCATCAATGGGAAGTAGATATGGCGAAATATTTTTGTGATGAAAAAGGTGCATTTTTAAGTATTATAGGTTCTGACCCTGATATATTAAAAACAATTAACCCACAAAAAATTGGACAATATTCCAAAACAAGGCAAACTGCTATGAAGGATGTATCAAAAGTTATAATGGCTGACAAAGTTTCATGGTCCGTTGGTGCAGTCCCTTCAGAAAAATGGGCAAAGAAGGTATTTCCTAATTCTGATAACCCTGTACAAGAATTATGGAATGCAATATTAAAAACAGTTAGAGTTAATGAAAATGAAGATCCAGTTCAATTATGGAATAAACATTTAAATAATTTAAAAGAAAAAACAAAATACTTAAATAATAAACAATATGATTATTTAAGATATGAAGGTCCAGGTACTGATTTAACTGTAGGATTACCAAAAAATCACAAATGGTTAGGCGGAGCACAGAAAAATGAGGATGGAACTATTTTCCTTCCAAATATTCCAACTGAAGAAGTATTTACAGCACCTCATAAAGATAAGGTAAATGGATATGTTAGAAATAGCAAACCATTGGTATACGGTGGAAACGTAATCGATGGTTTTACAATGGAATTTAAAGATGGAAAAATCGTTAAAATAACAGCAGAAAAAGGTGAAGATATATTAAAACAGGCTATATCTTTAGATGAAGGCGCTAGTTATCTTGGAGAAGTTGCTTTAGTTCCTGTTGATTCTCCAATCTATCAATTAAATGTAGTATTTTACAATACATTATTTGATGAAAATGCTGCTTCACATTTTGCTTTTGGAAGAGCATATTCTACATGTATTGAAAATGGTGAAAACATGAGCGAAGAAGAATTAAAAGCCGTTGGTTTAAATAATAGTATTACACATGTTGATTTTATGATTGGAAATGAAGAGATGAACGTATATGGTATTAAAGGTGATAATGAAGAATTAATTATGAAAAATGGAAAATGGACTATTTAATATATCAAATTCCAGCATAATCGTCATGTAAAAATTCATAAAGTATATCCCCATTTTAAAATCTAAGAAAAAAATTTATATTTACTAATATTTTATCCCAACTTTGACAGAAAAATGGTAATTTTTAAGAAAATCGAACGAAAGAATGCGGGTTTGAGAAGATAAATATTGAAAAAAAGAGAGTTAAAAAAAATCGTGTGGTGACACAAGTAAATTTTGTAATGGTGTAATTTTCTTAATTTTATAGTGTTTTTGTGGTACAATATATAGCAACATACGGTATGAAATCAAGAGGTGATTTTGATGTTTTTAAGAATTGTTAAAAATAATAAAGGAACAGAATATTTGAGAATTGTTGAAAATTATAGAGAGAACGGTAAAAACAAACAAAGGGTAATAGCAAATCTTGGTCGAATTGATAACATAAGTGAAAAAGAAGCGGAAAATATAGTAAAAAAACTAATAAGCATATTTGGTTTAAAGAATTATTTAGGATTAAATGAAATGGAAGAAGCACCAGATAAAAAAATATAAAAGAAGCATTTCAAGAAGTTGAAAATGCATTTAAAAGATTACCAGAAAAAGAAAGGAAAAAATTTACAGAATATTTGAACAAATTCTTAATAGTTTTGAGTCAAAAGAATGGAATCGAAAAATTTGAAATAAATATTGAAAGAGAAGAGGAGGAATTTCAGATGTTTGAAAACTTTGTAAAAGCTATTGATGAATCATTGAAGGAAAGTTTTGAAAAGGGAATCGAGAAAGGAATATTTAAAGGAGAAAAATATATGGCAATAAATATAGCAAGAAATCTTTTATTCAAAAGATTTGGAAATAAAATCACACCTTACTTAAATAACCTTGATAATTTAGACATAAAAACAATTGAAGATTTAACTAACAATATATTTGATATTACTCTTGAAGATGCTATTAAAATCCTTAAAAATTCATAAAATTAAATCAAACAATATAATTTATTATCAAAATCAATACCGGGTTTAACCCGGCATTTGTATAACTACTACCAATCACACTTCCTTTATATTTCAATACTTGTTTCGTATATAATATGGGGATTTTTAAATTATTAAGAGGCTGCAAAGCAGCCTCTTAATAATTTTTTATTTGCTTTAATACTTCAACTAAAAATTCCCATACTCTTTTTACAGATGAAATACTCATTTT
>NZ_FQUI01000056.1 GCF_900129175.1 Marinitoga hydrogenitolerans DSM 16785 | reverse complement strand
ATTTGCTTTGCAAAAAGCAAATGGATAAAATAATTAAAATAAAAATATAAAATAAATCATGCAGCTTGCGCAGCATGATTTGGAAAAGAATCAACAGCTAAAAATTCAGTAGAAATAAAACCAGAAGAAATACCTTTAAACAAAAGATCAGTAATAAGAAGGTAAATAATATTAATATCAAAAGATTTTCTAAACATAGAAAAAGTAGATTCAGCAGGAACATAATTTCTAATAGGATCAAAACCAATAGCTTGGGCTAAATAAGGATTAGAATAAAGTTCATCAATAAGATCAGAAGTAGAATTAAGATTTTTAATAATTTTAATTAAAATAGCTTTAATCATAGAAACAGGAGAATAACCAGTTCTACCAACACCAGAAGCATTGCTTCGCAAAAGTTAAGAATAAAAATAAAAAAAAATTAAATTAAATCATGCAGCTTGCGCAGCATGATTTAAAATCTCAGGAACAAGAGACCAGTCAATATAATCAAAAATGGTAAGGATATAAGCAAAAGAAGAATTAGATTTCATATATTCATCATAGACAAAATCGAGATAAAATTGTTTAGTATTATTACTCATGGTTTAACCTCCCTGTAAAAGTGTATAGTTTAATTTTACCGAATTAAACGATAATTTAACTAATTGTATTATACACCAGGGAGGCAAACCTCTTAAAAAGATAATATGAAAGTATTGTAAACAATAGGGTTTTAGAATTTTTGAAGATGGTAAAGCAAAAATGAGGAGGTGAAATTATGCCAACGCCAGAAATGGTTACAAGCGATATAACTTGTTGGAGCTGTTTAGCTTGTGCTTTTTGTGGGCTATCTTTTACAGTTATTTCAGCTTTATCAGGATTAAGCACAGCCTCTTAATAGTATTATAGGGAATGTTTAAGAAGACTATAATATAATAGAGAATAAGGTGAAAAATTTTATTGCAAATATAAATAATACTTATGGTATTTATATTAATTTTCAAAAATCACCAAAATATCGCTCTTTAATTATAAAAGATAATTACAATATTTATCCTAAAGTAGCTTCAATTGAACTAACAAATAAATGTAATATAAAATGTTTACATTGTTATGGCGATTTTAATAGTAGTTTGAATAATTTTATTAGTTTAAATGATGCAAAAAAAATTCTATATGAGCTAAAAAATTTAGGGGTAAATATTATTGAACTAACCGGAGGAGAAATAACAACATATCCATTTTTAAAAGAAATTATAACCTATGCTCTTGAACTAGAATTTAAACAGATAGGATTATTAACAAATGGAATATATATTTCTGAAGAAATTATGAATACTATTATTTTAAATAAGTCAAAAATATTTATTCAAATAGATTTGCATAGTTTAAATGATGAATATTTAAAATGGTTTACTAAAACTTCTAATTCTTTAAATAAAATAAAAAACAACATATATATACTTGCAAAAAATAAAGTTAATATGAGAATTGCAACAATTGTTACTCCAAAAAATTTAGATGAGATTGAAGAGATTGCAGATTGGGTATATAATTTAGGGATAAAATCTTTTGGTATCAGCCCGGTTATAGAATTAGGAAGAGCAAAAAACATGAACAAAAATTTATATTTAAACGATAATGAATATATTCAGTTGGATATATTATTGGATAAAATAAACAAAAAATATCCAAAATTTCTATCCCTTATAGAATTCGGACAGTTAAAAGATTCTAATTGTGGATGTATTTCATCTCATGTTGTAATCTCAGCTACAGGTGAAATAAAAATGTGTACAATGGATAACATGAAATACTTTAATAGTAATTTAGGTAATGCTATAAAACAAAATATAAAGAATATTTATGATATCAACTCAAAATATATAAATGATATTTTCAATTTAGAATCTCCAAAATTAAATTCTGAAGAATGTAAAGAATGCAAATATAGATATTTCTGTAATGGTTGTTTGCTTAGAGGTTTTATAAAAGCAAAAGAATTAAAAAATAATTGTAAATGGTATAAAAACAAAGTTTCTCAAATCATAAAAGAACAGTTAAGGATAGAAGAATTTCAGAGGTGATTTAAATGGAAAATATATTAGAAGTAATTAATTTAAGAAAAACATATACTCTTTTTAAATTAAATGCAACATTCAACGTAAAAAAAGGAAAAATTACAGGATTTATTGGTATAAACGGTTCTGGGAAAACAACCACAATAAAATCAATTCTTGGCCTTGCATTAAAGGAAAGTGGAATTATAAAAATATTTGGAAAAGAATTAAATAAAAAGACTGAAAAAGAAATAAAAAATCGTATAGGGATAGTATTTGATGAAGGTTATTTTTATGAGGAATTAACTTTAAAAGAAATGAAAAAAATAATATCTTCCTCCTATTCAAATTGGAATGAAGAATTATTTAAAAAGTATATAAAAAGATTCAACTTACCTTTAAATCAAAAGATATGTAATCTATCTAAAGGGATGAAAATGAAATATGCTATTTCTTTAGCCCTTTCACATGACCCAGAACTTTTGATTATGGATGAACCAACAAGCGGGTTAGATCCTTTAGTTAGACATGAATTAATGAATATACTATTGGAATTTATGAAGAATGAAAATAAAAGTGTATTTTTTTCTACACATATAACATCTGATTTAGATAAAATTGCAGATGATTTAATATTAATCAACAACGGAAAAATTATTTTTTGTGAAGATAAAAATGAATTACTGAATAAATATGTAATAATTAAAGGTTCAAAAGAACTTGTTAATGATGAAATAAAAGAGTTATTTTTAAATTTAAAAATTTCAGAAGATTATTTTGAAGGTTTAACTGATAAGAAAAACGAATTAAGTAGTTTATTTAGAAAAGATGTAGTAATTGAAAAACCTACTATAGAAAATATAATGCTTTATCATGTTGAGAGGTGAAAAAATGAAATTAATACTAAATCTTATAAAAAAAGAATTTTTACTTGCAAAAAATTATTTATTGATAACCCTTGCTACTGCAATATTTATTCCACTGTTTGTAAATAGTAAAATAGGTAATATTGGAGGAAGTTTTATAATTTTTTTCATTACAGTTATTTATACAGAATATCTTTTATATAATTCAATTTCAATAGTAGAACATAAATATAAAGGTTCTTATTTACTCAGTGCAACACCATTCTCAAGAAATACACAAGTAAAAGCAAAATATATTTTCATATTGATAATTTTTTTATTATGTTTTTTTATTTATAATATAATTTTCATGATTTTTGCTATTCCAAAATTAAATCTATTTTCAACTGGATTAACGTTGTTAATAACAAGCATTTTTTTTGGCCTTATTATTCCAATCCAATATAAATTTGGATATGAAAAAACAAAATATATTTCTGCAACTTTGATTTTTTTAACCCCTTTTTTATTACCTAAATTTTTGCAAAATATAGCATCAAAAAATTATACTTTTAAAAATTCAGAACAAGTTTATATTTTATTGTTTTATTTACTTTCAATAATATTCCTATATTTTTCAGCAATTATATCAATATATATTTATTCAAAAAAAGATTTTTAATAAACTCGAAAGGAGATTAATAAAATGGAAATGATTATGTTTGCAATAGCGTTTGTCGCTATTATTGGAATATCAGAATTAATAAAAAAATGGATTAACAAAGATAAGTTTTAATAAGTATTTTTTTTCAAATAAAGTACATGTTTCTATCAGAAACGCCATTATGGGAAGTATTTATATACACAATATTTTCAAGATTAATCTATAAAACCAATTAATCATTAACATCAAATAATAGCTTGAATATAAAATCGCATCAATACATTAAACAAAAACTTAACCATAAAAATATATCAGGTGATAAAATAATTATGTAAATTTATTAAATTTAAGAAAAGAAAAATTCACCACAAATTTACATTAATGTTGTTGATTTTTTTTGCTAAAATTATTGTGAATTGAATAAGTGAAAATAATATCTTTTGTTATTCAGTAACATAATATAAAAACTATACATTTATTGAATTTTATCATGTTTTTTTAAGTTATAAAATTCACGATATTTGTTAGCAATATTATTGAACAAAGTCGATGATATTATCTGATAATAGTAATTAATAAAATAATAAAGTTCCCCAAACATCTAATCCATCAATGCCTGGAATTATTTAGTATAATTACTTAAATATGTATGTAATATATAATTAAAAAATTGAATATTTGTTAAATTATTATTTCATTTTTCGATTTACCGAGGTGAAAAAAATCACAGGAGGGAACAAAATGAAAATAGTTAATGATGCAAAAAACGAAAGTTTAAAATGTTTTATTGTTTGTTCTGCTGAATGCGTTATAATATGTTCTCTGGATACAATGAGCCCTTTGTTAGATGCAATGGGTGTAGCATCATATGCTAATACAGAACATATATCATTATAGTCTACATGAGGAGGGAGTTTTATGAAAATAATTAATAACAATAACAAAAAAGAAGGTTTAATATGTATTATTGGGTGTGGAATAATTTGCGGATTTGGATGTCAGACTGATTCTCCTATAATACCTGTAATGGATGCTGCAGCTGGTATTTCTGGTACTATAACTGGTACGGGCGCTAAATTGTAATTGAATTTAAATTTATTGGTTTTTTATAAAATTCACCTCGGTTTTTTTATTAAGTATTATATACTAAAATTTAAAATAATTATATAAAATATGCATTTGAGAGGTGGAAATATGAAGGGTTTTATTTTTGAAACAAAAAAAGGAAATTCTTATTTTTATTCTGATACTACAGGAGAAGTTATATTTATAAAATCCAAAGATGATATTAAAAATTTTTCTAATAAATATCAAAAAAGTTATTTTTATGATGATAAAATAGTTAATATTGCTAATATTAAAAATTATATAAAAAAAAGAGGAAGTAAAGAATTATTTTTTATTGTTACCGAAGATTGTAATCTTAGATGTAAATATTGTGCTTATTCGGGAGAATATTCTAATATGAGAACACATAATAATGTGTATATGGATTATAATATAGCTAAAAAAGCTATTGATAAATACTTCTCGGATATTTCACAAACCCAAAAGGAAAATCCATATTTTATTCCAGCTATTGGGTTTTATGGTGGAGAACCTTTACTTAATTTTGATTTAATAAAAAAGATAATAGAATATATAAAAAATAAAAAACACAAATGTCATTTTACTATCACAACAAATGGAACTATATTAAACGATGAAATAATAAAGTTTCTTGCTGAAAATGAAATTTCTCTTGCTTTTAG
The DNA here is from genome assembly GCF_900129175.1 of Marinitoga hydrogenitolerans DSM 16785. Taxonomy (NCBI): domain Bacteria; kingdom Thermotogati; phylum Thermotogota; class Thermotogae; order Petrotogales; family Petrotogaceae; genus Marinitoga; species Marinitoga hydrogenitolerans. The sequence continues at coordinate 5,283 of NZ_FQUI01000056.1, read as the reverse complement.
CCTTAATGGTTCTAAAAAAGAGCATGATAGATTACGAGTATTTTCAAATGAAAAGGGTACATTTGAAATTGTGTATAATAACATATTAAAAATAAAAGAGAAATATCCTTATTATTATAAAAAATATTGTTCTATAATTGCGTGTTATGATTATGGAACAAATTTATTAAAAATGAAAGATTTTTTTGATAGGAGTAATTTATCAGAAAGGCTTATCAGACTTAATATGATAGGAAATTCTTATACTAATTGGTATAATCAATATTCAAAAGAAGAAAAAGAAAAGTTCTTTTCTCAAATGAACGAACTAAAAAATTTATATTTCCAGAAAATTAAAAAAAATGAAAATGATAAATTTTTATCTTCATTATTTGGATTATCATATTTTACTATACTTAATAGAAATATAAAAGTAAATTTATATGAAAGTAAACCTTCATTTCTTCCATTTACAGGAACATGTGTACCAGGAGAAAAAATAGCAATCTCTCCTTCTGGAGATTTGCATTGCTGTGAGAAAATCAACTATAATTTTCCTATTGGCACTGTTGAAACCTGGTTGGATTATTCAAAAATAGAGAAAATAATAAAAAAATACAATCAAAAATTAAAGTCAGAATGCTTAACCTGTTCTGTGTCAAGATTGTGCCCGCTTTGTTTCGCTTTATTAGCAGGGAATGGAGAATTCGAAAAAGATCCTTCAAATATTTGTGAAAATATCTAAGAAGGAATAAAAAAATCTTTTGAAGAAATCTGGAATTTGCTAGAGGAAAGAGTTAATATATTTGATTTAATCAAGTTTTCAAAATATAAACAATGTGGGGTGTATATATGAAGAATAAATATTTTAAATTAAACAAAGACTATATTTTAGTTATTGGAAAAGAAAATAAAGGTTTAATTTATGATTTAAAAAATGGAAATATGATAGAATTAGAAAAAACATGGACTGATGTTTTAGTACAGCTAGAAAATGGCATTAAAATTGAAAATGTAAAATCATCCTATACATATGACGTAATAGAAAAAATCAAAAAAGAAACAATGGGAGAATTTTATGATAATTTTATATATGAAGAAAAAACTCGTAAAGGGATGATACTTCCTCTTGAAGGTATGCAGAAATTACCCCCAATAATTCATAAATGTTATATTCAAATGCCTACAAGTTGTAATTTGAATTGTGAATTTTGTTTTTTACTGAAAAGTTATCCGTGTTTTGTATGTTCCAAAAATTCAAATGTAAATTCTATAGATTCAAAAGCATACAAAACATTCCTAAATAATTTATTAAATTTAAATGTTCATAGCATAATATTTTATGGAGGGGACCTTCTCTCTTATATTAATACAGAAAACTTATTAGATATATGTTTAAATAGTGAAAAAAAACCAGAAATTTGGATTTTACTCCATTGGAGACATATTAGAAATAATAAAATATTAGAAAAAGAAATATACAAAAAAATAAATTTCTATATCACATTTTCTGCAAGTGATATCTTTGATGGTGAAAACGAAAAAAATTTTTCTTTATTTATGAAAACATTGAATTATATGAAAGAATATACGAAAAAATTCGAATTAACTTTTGTACAGGATAGTGAAGAAATATCTGAATTTAAAATTAAAGATATGCTGGATATTATAATAAATAAATATAAAACGAAGATATATATTTCAAAACTTTTGGATGAAAATAATAAGAGTTTTATGAATCATTTATTTATGCGAGTATCACCTAAAATTTTCTGGAATAATTATTATTATCATCCGTGTTTGAATGGAACCATAACATTGAATGCAGAAGGAAAAATATTGCCCTGCCCATCAATGGAAAATGAAAATGCTCTTAAAGAAATATTTTTAGAGAATAAAATAGATAAATATTGGAAACTGCATCTTGGAAAAATAGAAAAATGCAAAAATTGCATATATAGATTTGGATGTTTTGAATGTAGAGCAATAGAAGCAAAAACAAGTCAGAGATTGAATGGGAAATCATTATGTAAAAAGGGAGAGTAATATGGAGTTGGGCGTATTACTTAATTATAATAATTGCTACAGTAATATATTATATTTTCAGAATAAGAATGGAATATAAAGAAAGGAGCTTAAAATATTATTTAAAAAACCAATTAAGACATTTTATAGTTATTTCAATTATATTAACATTATTCTGGATAATACTAAAATAAAAGGAGAGGATATATATGGAAATAATAAAATTCAAAGGAGTAAAAAAGCGATATTATAGTGGGACAGAAGCAATAAAAGGAGTGGATTTTTCAGTAAGAAAAGGAGAGATAATAGGGATAATAGGTCCAAATGGTGCTGGAAAAACCACATTAATAAAATTAATACTGGGTTTGTTAAAACCAACAGAAGGTGAAATAGAAATCTTTGGAAAAGACATAAAAAACATAAAAAAATTAGAAAGGAATAAAATAGGTATGGTTCTGGATACACCAGGATTATATGATGATTTAACAATAGAAGAGAATATAAAATTCTGGCAAAAAGTATATAAGAAGAACAATAATGAAATCTGGGATTTAATTGATAGATGGAAATTAGCAGAAAAGAAAAAAACATTGATAAAAAAGCTTTCGGCAGGAATGAGGCAAAAGGTTGCGATATTAAATTCATTATCGCATGATCCTGAATTAGTAATAATGGATGAACCCACATCAAATCTTGATCCTGAAGCCAGGAGAGATATAGTGGATTTTTTGAAAGGTTTTAAAGGAACTGATAAATCATTGATAATAACATCACATGATTTATTTGATATAGAAAGGATCTGTACGAGAATAATATTTCTCAGAAAAGGGAAAGTAATAGTTGATGGAACATTAAAAGAAATGAAAAAAGCATTAAAAATAGAAGATAAAGTAAAAATTATAGTTAGTCAAAAAATACCTGAAAGAATAATAAGAGAAAACAACATAAATCTATCTGATGAAAAAACAACAATTATACCAGAAGAAAAAGTAAATGAAATATTGGAAATATTTAGAAAAGAAAGAATTAATGTAAAAAGAATAGAAGATGAAAAAGTAACACTTGAAGACATGTATATCTCAATTGTCAGGGAGGATGAAGAAAATGTGGGCTATAATTGAAAAAGAATTAAAAACATTCTTTCGTAAAAAGAAAGAAAGAAATTTATTTTTTATAGCAATGATAATATGGGCAGTAACAATACATTCAGGAGAAAAACATATATACAATCCATATTTTACTGCAGGTGTATTAGTTTCTTTTTTTATTCCATATATATTTGGATGGATAGCTTTTAATGAGGAAAAAAAGAATAAGAATCTTTTATACTTATTATCTTCACCACTTGATATAAAAGAGGTATTTGCAGGTAAAATCATAGCTTTATTTATATTTACAATAGGAGTAGAATTTTTAATTATAGCAATAGGAATAATAATAAATCCATTTGCTGCAGGAATATATCCAACAGTTTCTGATTTAATTACATTAATGCTTACAATACCTATCTGGATGACAGTAATAAGTGCTATTATGGGAATTAGTCTTATGATTTTAGATAATCCATTTATAATAAAAATAGTACTATTTTTATTAATTTATTTTTTTGCCAGTAAAGGTGAAAAAATAAAAAAAATATTTATAATATCAGAATGGTATTACATAATATTTGGAATATTACTGATAACAGGAATAATATACTTAACACCACTTATTCTTAATAAAGAAAAAATTTAGAAATGAATTTGGTAATCAGGAGGAAAGAAATGGGAAACATAAGATTTCTCTATAAATACACCAAAGGACATAGAGGAAGATTGACGATATCGATGACAATGATGATAATATTGTCATATGTATCAATAATGCCAGCAAAATACTACAAAGAAGCGATGGATAATGGGATATTGGCAGGTGACTATGAATATTTAAAAAAGGTTTGTATGATATTAATAGGGATATACGTATTAAAGAGCATATTGAACTATATAACCTCAAAAATATTTATAATCAGCAGTCAAAGTATAATATTTGAAATAAAAAAGAATCTATTAAAAAGAGTATTAAAATTACCAATGACTTTTTTCGAAGGAAAAGAAACGGGATATATAATGGCAAGAGTGGGAGAAACAGATAAATTACAGATATTATTTTCACAGCAAACATTTAAAATATTGATAAGTATAATAGAATTTATAATAGTGTTATATATATTGATGAAATATAATATAAAACTGACATTAATCGCGCTGGCAATAATGCCGTTATATTATATAGTAACAGGTAAATTTATGGGAAATATATCAAAAATTTCAATGGAATTAATGGAAAAAGGTGCAAAAATGAATGGGAAATTAGAGGAAAGTATAAGTGGAATAGAAGAAGTTAAAAATTTAAATATAGAAGAAAAAGAAAGCAAAAAGAATATAGATTATAACAAAGAATTTGTAAAGACAGCAATAAAACAGGGGGTATTATACTCAATAGGAATGGAATTATTAACGTTAATAAGTGCAATAGCAGGAATAATAGTATTATTATATGCTGGGAAAGATATAATCTTTTCAGGTTTTACAGTGGGAGGCTATATAGCATTTGCAAATTATATAGGAAAATTATATGCTCCTGTAATACAGCTGGGAACAACAACATTAACAATACAGCCGGCACTGAATTCATTAAAAAGAGTAAAGGAAATAATGGATGAATTAACAGAAGAGGAAAGAAATAAAAACGGAAAGGAAATGACAGAAGAAATAAAAGAAATAAAAATGGAAAATATAGAATTTTCATATGATAGAAAAACAAAAGTATTGAAAGGGATAAATCTAGAAGTAAAAAAAGGAGAAAAAATAATCCTTAAAGGATCGAATGGTTCTGGAAAAACGACATTGATGAAGTTGCTATTAGGAATATATGATGGATATAATGGAAAAATAATAATAAATGGAAAAAATCAAAAAGAAATAGATATAAAATCATTGAGAGAAAGATTTGGAATAGTATCGCAGAAAATATTCTTGTTTAACGATACAATAAAGAATAATATAACCTATTCATCAAAAGAGATAAAAGAAGAAAAATACAAAGAAATATTGGAGAAAAGCGAATTGGAAAAACTAATAAAAAAATTCCCATTGAAGGATAATCACATGCGGCTTGACCCCCGAAAATTAGACAAAAAATAAGAAAAACTCATTTTTTCACAGAAACGAAAAAATCAGAAAAATCATAAGACGAAATAAAATCATTGAAATTATCATTAAAAAGATAAAAAAC
>NZ_FQUI01000055.1 GCF_900129175.1 Marinitoga hydrogenitolerans DSM 16785 | reverse complement strand
GCATTCTTTGTTTTTACATTTAAATATTCTCATTTCCAATATTATTGTTACCTTTTTTCCTCCTATTGGTAAATCCTGAAAGCTTCTTGTGTATTTTGAATGTACTTTATCTGTTTCTTCTCCACATACTGGACATTTTGCTTTTTTCTTTTTTGATTTTACATAAATATATATTGTGTCTTCTTTTATTTCATGTTTTATATACTTTAAACTTTTATCCAGCATTTTTATTATTTCTTTCATTTAGCTCTTCCCTTTCGCTTTTTCTTTTATTTTAACATTTTTATCATTCCTTTGTCAACTTTCTTTGGAAAGAGCCAAATCTATTTTATTAAAAAAACAAAATCTAACTGATAGAGAATGGAATGAAATGAAAAAGCATACTATATATGGTGCTAAAATTTTAAATGAACCAGATTTCAAAATTGCCAAAAATATTGCTTTATATCATCATGAAAAATATAATGGAAATGGTTATCCATATGGTTTAAAAGGAAACGACATACCTATAGAAGCGCAAATTGTATCACATGCTGATGTATATGATGCACTAAGGAGTAATCGCCCATATAAAAAAGGATTTTCTCATAATATTGCGGTAGAAATTATTTTAAATGGTGATAATAGAACAAATCCTGAAGATTTTAACCCTAAAATCTTAAAAATTTTCAGAACTTATCATATGGAATTTAAAAAACTCTATGATGAATACAAGGAAAATAATTGACTTTTTATTTTAGTGTTGATTTTTATTAAAAAAAGTTGTATAATATTTACATGACTTGTTGTCTTTCTTAATATTTCTTAATATTTCTTATTAATAGTAACAAAATAAAATGTTATTTTATTTCCAGAATCTTATTCCAAGGGGGGAAAAGTATGAAAAAGTTACTCGTTTTATTGGTAGTTGTTTTAAGTATTTCTATGTTTGCACAGGTTACTATTGAATTCTGGCATGCTATGAGTGGTTGGAGAATTGAGCTTTTACAGAACATGGCTAAAGATTTCATGAAAACACATCCAGATATAAAGGTAAATGTACAGTATACTGGTTCTTATCTTGATACTTTCAACAAGGCCATAGCAGGTATAAAATCTGGTAAAGCTCCTCATGTTGTTCAAATATACGATATTGGAACACAGGCTATGATAGATGGTGGAGTTGCTGTTCCTATGGAAGATTTAATTAATGACGATCCATCCATTGATAAAGGGGCCTTTTTAGAGCAGGTTACAAATTATTACACTGTAGATGGAAAATTATACTCAATGCCTTTTAATTCTTCTACTGCAATTTTATTCTATAACAAAACTATGTTTAAAGAAGTTGGTTTAGACCCAGATAAACCACCAAGAACATACGATGAATTAATAGAATATGCTAGAAAATTACAAAAGAAAGATGCTAATGGAAAAGTCACAAGATATGGTTTAACCTGGCCAACACATTCATGGTTCTTTGAACAATTAATGGCTGTTCAAAATGCTCCATTAGTAAATAATGGAAATGGTAGAGCAGGCGTAAGACCTACTGAAGCTGTATTTAATAGTCAGGCTGGAAAAAATATATTCAACTTGTTCAAAAAAATGACAGATGAAGGTTTATTAATAAATACAAAAAGAGAAGATTGGAACGGTGCAAGTCAGATATTCTTAGCTCAAAAGGCTGGAATGCTATTATACTCAACATCTGATGTAAAATTCTTTAATGAAGCTGCAAAAGAAAATGGATTTGAAGTTGGTACAGCATTCTTACCAAAACCTGATAAAAGCGTTCAAGGCGGCTCTGTAATAGGCGGAGGTTCTTTATGGATATTAAAAGGACATCCTGACGAAGAAACAAAAGCTGCATGGGAATTTGTAAAATGGATGACAGAACCTGAACAACAAATTAAATGGCACTTAGAAACTGGTTATTTCCCTGTAAGAAAAGATGCTATTGAAAAATTATTGTTTGAAGGTTTTTATTCAGAACATCCAAATTATTTAACAGCTATAATGTCATTGTTATTGTCTAAACAAACAGTTAATACAAATGGCGCTGTAATGGGTGTATTCCCAAAAACAAGAGAAATTATAGAAACAGAATACGAAAATGTTATAAATGGTAGAAAAACTGTTGATCAAGCTCTCAATGATGCCGCAAAAATAGTTACATTAGAATTAAAACGTTATAATAGATTATATAAATAACATTTTTTATTAAAATATATCTATAGGCGGGAATCATTCCCCGCCTTTTTTTAAAAAGGAGGTTCTAATTTATGTCGTGGAAAAGTAAGATAACCCCTTATATGCTACTTATTCCTACATTTTTAGTAATTATTTTATTTATCTACTGGCCGGCAACTTATTCTTTTAAATTGAGTTTTTATCAGGAATCTTTTTTTGGAAATAAAAGTATTTTCGTAGGTTTTGAAAATTATACACTTTTATTTCAAGATCCTTCATATTACAAAGCTCTTTTAACTTCTTTCATTTACTCATTTTCATCAGTATTCTTAACAATGTTTATTGCGTTTTTAATTTCACAATTATTAGTTCAAAACATTCCAGGAACTCGTTTTTTTAGGTTATTTATATTTGCACCATACGCTGTTTCTCCGGCAATAGCTGGTATATTATGGTCTTTTCTACTAACTCCAACTGTTGGATATTTAAATTATATTTTTATGTTACTTTTTGGTATTGATACTGATTGGCTTACAACAACACCTTATGCATTTATAGCTGTTATGTTAGCCACAATATGGAAAATGTTGCCTTTTGATCTGATATTTTATATAGCAGGACTACAATCAATTCCCGATTCATTATTAGAATCTTCAATGATTGATGGAGCTAATCTATGGCAAAGAATGTGGAAAATCAAATTCCCTTTACTGTCGCCAATAACATTTTATTTATTTATTATGAATTTTACAACTACTATGTTTACATCATTTGGTATTATAGATTTAATGACAAAAGGTGGTCCGTCTGGATCAACTACAACATTAATTTATAAATTATATTTAGATGCTTTCTCATATAATAATAACGGATCAGCAGCAGCACAATCTGTTATTATGTTTTTAATTATGGGTATTATAACAGTAATATACTTCAAAGGTGTCGAAAAATCCGTTCATTATCAGTGAGGTGAATTTAATATGGCTTCAAGTATATCAAAAAAGAAAAAAAGAAATCTTATTCTTTCTGAAATTACACTTATATTTGTCTCTTTAATTGTTATGGCTCCAGTATTACTTGCGTTTAGTATGAGCTTTATGACATATACAGAAGTTTATACATTTCCGCCAAAATTATTACCAAGTACATTTCACTGGCAAAATTATGCCGAAGCATTGAGATTAGTTGACCTTAAAAGAATGCTTCTGAACTCAACTATAATCGCATTTTTTATTACTTTTGGTAAATTAATCACAGGAACATTGGCTGGCTATGCTTATGCAAACTTCCAATTTAAAGGAAAAAATATATCATTTATACTGTTATTTATTACATTATTTTTGCCGGCAGAAACCGTAATGATATTACCCTTATTTTTAATCATGAAAGAATTTAATTGGATAAATACTTTTTATGCTTTAATAATTCCATTTACTGCAAGTGCTACAAATGCATTTTTGATGAGACAACATTTTTTAACTATCCCAAAAGAATTAAGTGATGCTGCTAAAATTGACGGAGCAACATCCATGCAATATTTCTGGAAAATACTTTTACCTCTTTCAAAATCTATGCTTGGTGGAGCTGCTTTAATAAACTTTGTATATGCTTGGAATCTCTATTTATGGCCTTTAATAGTTACAATGGATGATAAAATGAAAACTATTCAAATAGGTATAAAAATGCTCATAAGTTCTGATGCTGCAAATAATTGGGGTGTAATAATGGCTGGTACAATTATCGCCCTTGTTCCAACATTAACAATATTCTTTGCTATCCAAAATTTATTCGTAAAGAGTTTAGTAAGTTCGGGACTAAAGGGATAAAAAATGCTGCAATTTCTTGCAGCATTTTTTATTTTTTATTAATTTTAATAACTTAATTCAAAACAATATATCTATCCCAACTCTAATAAATGCTGAATTTATCGGGTCATAATCTCCTTCAAGAGCGTTTTCAAATCTATATCCACCATTTAAAGTAATTCCAAAATTATCAGTTATTAATATTTCCAATCCAATATTAGGACTTATTCCAAGAGCTACATTTGTTGAATATTCTGTATCATATTCAAAAGAAGAACTCATATACAAATCAACTCCCAACTGTGGAATAAATCTATTTATTTCTTTTACATAATTTAATGAAAATCCTGTTGAGAATATAGATTTTTTTGACCCCCATATAAAATCTAAATACGTTCCAAACCCAAATCCTTTATAATTATCACCCGAAAATTCCAATCTAAACAAATAATTATCATTAAATATATATCCTCCAGAGAACATTAAATGTCCTCTTATTGGAGATAAGTCTGGATTCTCTATCACCTGAATAGTTTGGTTTAACTCAAATTTAGGTTTTACTAAAATTTCTAATATTGCACTATTTCCCGATACTTCTCTAACTATTAGTTTTCCATCAATTTTCCTATATGTATCCTCTTTTATTTTATATATTTTAGCAAAAGAAAACATCATTCCTTTGTAAATCCCCACATTCCGTCCTGCATCTATTAAAATCATATCATTCTCAACATTTATAATATTTGCACTAATCAAAAACAATTTATTCATTCTATAGACTAAAGAATTAACTAAATATTCAATCGCCTGATCTTTTGCGTTTTCTCTTGCCTCATATTCACTGACAAACTTTGTTACGTTATATGAACCAAATGCATTAATACTTCTAATCTCTAATATTTGGCTGGTTTCAACATCTATTAATCTATATGCACCTTCAATTTCATATTCATACCAAACATTTCCTTCATCATCTTCTTTCCTTCTTAAATTTGCATCTATTACTTCAACATAAACAATATAATCTGCAGCTAATTGGTTAAACTTAAAATCATTTTTATTTGTAACTCCACTTAATATTCTTTCAACTTCTCTTAAAACGTTTAAATCTCTTTCAATTAACCTATATTTACCCATTTCTAATAATCTTTCTTTTAGTTTATGTTCTACTTTTGCCGAAAGAGTTGAATACCCTTTTGAATAAATTAATAGCGTTTTTCTACTATCTTCTGCATATATCAATACAGAAATAAATAGAATTAATATCAAAAATAACTTTTTTATACTCATTTTTTCACCCCCCAAATTTTATATTATAAATTATATCACATAAATTTTGATATTGTTACATTCTACAATCTTCTATTCATACAAAAAATATGAATTAACGTTAATTTAAAATTAATGGAATATCCCCCTAATATTATTTATAGCAAAAATTTTGTATAATTATAACAAAATAAAAAAAAAATAAATAAGAGAGGAGAGAATATTTTGAAAAAGAATTGGAGGGTCTTTTGGGACTCGGGTAATCCTTTATTTTCAGAAAATTTAAAATTGGCAAGAAAATTATCTTCTGAAACAGGTTTATCCGAATTTTTAATAAAACTTCTTATAGTAAGAGGAATTAAAACAAAAGAGGAGATTAAAGAATTTTTATATCCTGATGAATCCAGTATAATTGATCCATTCCTTTTGAAGGATATGGATAAAACTGTTGATTTATTAATAGACATAAAAAAGAAAAAAGAAAAATTGATAGTATACGGAGACTATGATGCTGACGGCGTTACAGCTGCAGCAGTTTTATACCAGGGGTTCAAAGCTTTAGGTTGGAATGTTGAGGCTTATATACCTAATAGAATAGATGAAGGTTATAGCTTAAATGTTGAAGCTATTGATGAGTTATATGAAAAGGGTTATATGAATATAATTACTGTAGATTGTGGCACAACTTCATTAAATGAAATATCTCACGCAAAAGAAAAAGATATGAAGATCATAATTACAGACCATCATGAAACACAACAAATTTTACCAAATGCTGATGCCATAGTTAATCCAAAAAGAAAAGATGACGATTATCCTTTCAAAGGACTATCTGGAGTAGGCGTTGCGTTTAAAGTATTACTTGCCGTTCATAAAACGCTAAAAAATACAACATTTAATCCCTTTTCTTTAATTGATCTTGTTGCCTTAGGAACAATTGCAGATATTGTTCCTTTACGATCAGAAAATAGATTTTTTGTAAAAAAGGGATTAGAAAAATTAAGAAATAATCCTAATCCTGCTTTAAAATATTTAATGAAAGAAATAGGGATTGTTCCCGAAGATGTTAAATCTTATGTTGTTGCTTACAAAATTGCTCCAAAAATTAATGCTGCTGGTAGAATGGCTGATGCCATGAAAGCCTTTGAATTATTAATGACTGAAGAGAATAAACACTTGGAAAAGAAAGTAAAACAATTACTCGATTTAAATTCTGAACGCCAAAAACATGAACGAAGAATATATAAATCTGCTTTAAGTTTAATGGATATAAATCCAGATTATCATGATAAAAAGGTAATAGTTTTAAGCGGAAAAGATTGGCATCTTGGCGTTTTGGGAATAGTTGCTTCTAAGCTTTCTAACAAATTCAACAAACCTGTCTTACTGGTTTCTACAACTTCAAATGATAATACTGGTAAAGGTTCTGCAAGAAGTCCCCATGGTATTAGTCTAATAGAACTAATGGAGAGTCTATCTCAAAAAAATGAAAACTTTTTTAAAGAATATGGCGGTCATGAGCTTGCTGCTGGTTTTACTATCGATTCAGAAAATATTGAATATTTAAGAGATGAAATTAATAAAATGTATAAAAAATTATATGGTGACAAAGAACCAGAATCAGAAATTGAAATTGATATGGAAATTGAAAATCTATGGAACTCATTTTTTGATGATATAACTTTATTAGAACCATATGGCTATCAAAATCCAGAACCTACTTTTTTAATAAAAAATGTTTCCTTAGAAAGAATAAAAATATTTGGTGCTGAAGAAGAAAATTTAGCAGCAATTGCTAAAACTGAAAAAGGTATGATCTTTGAAGTTGTAGGTTATGGTATATTATCTAATAAAAAGGATGGTATGAATGGTAATCTAAAATGCAATCTCGTTGGAAATTTTCGAATAGAAAGAACATTTTATAACAATCAAAAAGTTTTAAAATTCTATGTAAAAGATATAGAATTTATTGGAGATTCTTTAACAGAAAAAGGTTATTCAGGAAATTTATTAATATCCTTACATGCAAAAGACAACGTCCACCATTTAACTAATTATAAATATAAAATATTATTAGGCATGATAGAAGAAAATAGAAATGCTATATTTGCTCCATTAAAAATTAAAAATACTTTATTAATAGAAAAAATCAAAAATACTATATCAAAAGGCGAAAATTTAATTATTATCGGAGCATCTCATCTATTACTTGAATACACATATAAAATAATTAATCAGTATATTTCCTCCGAAAACATATATTATAATAAAAAATCTAAAATTGAAAACACTATTCTAAAAAACAAAAAAATAATACTAACTACCGTACCGGCATATATTCAAAATATTCAAAGATTCAATGATTTTTCAAAAAAATTATTAATAGACGAACCTATATATTCATTCTCACATCCAACAATAGCAAATATACCTGAATACATACAATTAAGAAAAGTTATTAGATCAAAAAATTACAAAATTAATTTACTGGGTACATTCTATGATGAAAGCATAAAAGAATTCTTAAAATTAAGTGGTTATAGAGTTGCAAATGTTAATGCTAATGTTCCTCCTTTCGAAGTAGTAAAAGAAATAAATTCAAACAAATTTAAACTAATAAAAGATTATTTATATAATTCTAAAAATTTAAATATTATAGTAAATGATATTACACCATATGTGAATCTAAAATCTTATATTTCTTCCACATATGAATATTCAGAAGATTATATACTTTATTATTCACACATGCATACTTTTTTTGAGAAAATAAATATTAGAGAATTAAACAAAAAAGGTCCTTCAAGAATTCTTATTTCAGAATTTATAAATGATGGACTATCCCTTGAACAAAAAGATAGAAACTCAATAATAATGTTGTATGATGTACCTAAAACTCGTATTGAATTATTAGATTTAGTATCTTCCTGGCCTCATAATAAAAAAGATAACATAGTTTTTGTAATGGCATATAATACAGATTTTTCAACAAAATTTATGTATGAATTTTCAAGAAAATATCCTTCACCAGAAATGCTAAAAAAAGTTTATGAAATAATAAAAGAAAATGATAATATAAATATTAACATAATTTCTGAAAAATATTTTAATAATGATGTTGAACTTATAAAAACAATTGTAAATGAACTTATAAACACAGGTATCGTAATAGATACTTCTAACGGTTTAAAAACTATGGAGTCCTTTAGATTAGATTTAATACACAAAAATGTAAAATTAAAGGAAAGTATTTTAGATAAATGGATATTAAAAAATTCTATTAGATTCTTTTCAAATTTCAAATCACGAAGCTTAATATCATTGTTGAACAATCAAATTGCGGAGGTTAAATAAAATGAAAAAAACTACTAAAGATTTAAACACATTTATAAAGGTTGAACAGAAATACATGGTAAAGGTTTTGGACAAATTTAGAAAAAAGAAGATTTTTTCTAAATTTTTCCCATTAGGCGGATTTCCAATAATTGCAATATCTGAAGATGATGAAATGATAGTTGAAGAAATATTAAAAGACATGGGTATTAATTATGAAATAAAAAAAACTAAAACTGATATCATTGAGGAGATGTTGAAGTTTTGAATTATATAGGTTTAGACTATGGTTTAAGCAAAACTGGCATTGCCATAAGCAATTCAATTCTAAAAATTGCTACTATAAAAGGAACAGTAAATACTAACAAACTATTAAGCACATTAAAAAATGAAATTTATACAGAAGGTGATGCTTTTGTTGTTGGACTTCCAATTTCAATGTCCGGAAGGTTTTCTAAACAAACTTTTGAAACTATAGATTTTTCTTTAAAATTAAAGAATCTTTTTAAATCTGATATTTTTTTAATAGATGAGCGACTAACAACTCAGCAAAGTTACTCTATGACAAAAAACTTTTTGAATTCAAAAAAAGCAAAAAAAGCTAAGGATCAAAACAGTGCTCTTCTTATATTACAAAAATTTCTTGATAATCCTAAATTGGGAATAAAATTAGAAGCAGAAGATGTGTATAGTATAAATAATATTGATTCAAATTCGATTTTGATAAATAATATAATTATTAAAAATAGTAGTATATACAATAAAGCCGATATTTATACAAAAAATCCATTTGTTTTTTGGTGGTATTTTAAAAGAAATAAAAAGTCTACTACATTACTTGAAGATTTAAAAGAAGAATACGATGTGTTAATTTCAAAAAGCTCTTTCTCTATAAAGTATAAAAAGCTTATTAAAATCAACTAAAGATAGTAGGTGATTTAATGCCAAAATCTTTTTGGTTTATAATTTTTTATTTTACATTATTTCTAATCTTACTAAAAATATTTCCAACAATAATAGGCAGTTTGGTTGTTGCTTTATTTTTTACACTATTAATAGATGTTATTGCATCTTATCTGGAGAAATTAAAAATCTCCAGAAAGATTACTGTCCCATTAGCCTCTCTTATATTTTATGGCGCTATTGTTTATTCTTTATATAGTTTAATCCCTATAACAATAGAAGAAGGAAAAAAGGCTTTTGATGTTGTTAATAGTATCGAAATCAATCAAATTCCAGGAAAAACTGGTGAAGTCTTAAATACTTTATTAGACACAGCTGGAAAATATTTAAATGATTTAATAATTCAATTTGCCAGTTATCTCGCATCCAATATCTCTAATTTTATAACAGTTGGATTATTGTTAATTGTAGCATCTGCATATATGGCTATAGTAAATAAACAATTATGGAATGCAATTGATAAATTTTTTCCAAATTCTGAAATCAAAACAACAAAAAAATTTTTACTTTTAACTATTAAAGATTTAAAAAAATTTGTATCTGGACAAATAATAACCGCATTTTTTGTAGGATTAACCACATGGTTTAGCGCTTTAGTTATGGGATTCCCTTATCCTTTATTTTTAGGAATTCTTTCAGGTATAACTGATTTTATACCTTATTTGGGGGTTTTCATTACAGCTATACCTATTACTCTTTTAGGCTTTACAAATTTTGGATTAGTTGGTATTTTAAAAGCTTTATTAATACTCACAATTGCAAATCAATTGGAAATGTGGATATTATCACCAAGAATCTCTGGAGGAAAGGTGCATTTAAACTGGTTCCTTGTGCTCGTTTCGTTATTAATATTTGGGCAGCTTTATGGAATAGTTGGTGTATTAATAACTATACCTATTTTAATTATAATTAGAAATGTTTGGGATATGTATATTATACAATATCTAAAAAAAATATAAATAAAAAAAGCAGCCATTTAAGGCTGCTAAAGTTAAACAGGGGGAATTACTCAAAATTCGTTGTTTTTCTTTGATATTGGTAGTTATTAGTGTTTAAATCTATTTATTTGTTTTTTTTGATATTATACAACATTTTTTTTATTTTGTCAACTGAAGGGAGTTTTTTATGAAAACAAGTGATTGGCTAAAAAAATATAACATATACCTCAAAAAAAGCCTCGGGCAAAATTTCTTATCAACACAAACTTATGCAAAACAAATTGTAAAAAAAGCTTCGATTACTACAAATGATACTGTAATAGAGATAGGTCCCGGTGCAGGGACCCTGACTCAGGAACTTGTAAACACAGGTGCAAATGTTTATGCATATGAAATTGATGAAAGGCTAAAACCATTACTAACAGAAAGATTTAAAAATTTTGATAATATAAAAATTGAATTTATTGATTTTTTAAAAGCAAATTTATCTACGTTTGAAACTCCAAAATATGTTGCGAATATTCCATATTATATTACTTCTCTAATCCTGGAAAAAATCTTTTTAGAAACACCGAATTTCCAGATAGCCTTATTAATGGTTCAAAAAGAATATGCTGATAGAATGATTGCAAAATCTGGGAAAAATTATAGTCCTCTAAGTATATTTGTACAATTCTTTTGCACTGTTGAAAAAATATTAACAGTTCCTCCACATGCTTTTATACCAAATCCTAAAGTTGATTCTGTAGTCATCAAACTAACTCCTAAAAAGAACAGACCTGATATTGATAAAAACAAATTCTTTAAATTCATACATATAGCTTTTTCACAGAGGAGAAAAACTATAAAAAATAATTTAAAAAAAATTTTTGATACTAATACTGAAATAGTATTAAAAAAATGCAATGTTGATCCAAAGACAAGACCAGAAAATATATCTATAGAAAAATTCGTAGAAATCTTTCATTATATTGAACATTATTAAAAATGTATTTGTCAAGCGAACGACACGCCTTATCCAAAAGGAAAAATCCGTGATTTTGCCATTAAATATGGTTTTGGTCATAAACGCGTTGCTCTTGGTTATTTTTCTAAATTGTCTATGTACATTTTCTATGGAATTTGTGGTATATATCAGCTTTCTAATAGGTTCTGAATATTTAAAGTAAGCGAGTTTCCAGTTATTTTTCCATATTTGTACTAATAAGGGGTGTGTTTCACCCCATTTTTTTCAAATGCTACAAGTGCAGCCTCAGCAGCTTCAAGACTTGGGGCTTAATATATTGGTTTTAAATCAATATCTTTTCTGTACTTATGAGCGACATATTTAAAAGTATTTCTCAATTGATGTACAATACACATTTGAACTTCAGTTTTTGGAAAAGCTGCTTGAATAGCATCAACAAAACCTGTTAATCCATCAACAGAAGCAATTAAAATATCCTTTACACCTCTAACCTTACCAAGAATTTTTTCACTTTCTTTTTATTTTTCTCTACCTTTTTTTATTTTTACACTGTTTATATTATACTACCGAATGAGAGATGCATGGAAGATGTAAATTCGAAACATTAAAAAATAAAATTCTGGTGATTGAACATAATTAAACTAATTTAAGCACAATCACAGTTAATTTAAGTAACTTTGGAAAGAGTCACTATTATTATATACTATACAATTTGAAAAAACTGTCAAACTTACAAAAATTACCAAAAATACTATAAAAATACGTTTATTTATACAATCCCTCCTGATTTTTAGATTTTTATCTGGCGCCAGAAATTAATTATTATTAATTATAGAGCTCTTTTACAAAATTATTGAGAAAATGATAAAGCATAGGTGCATATATTGTTTTAGACTTTTTAAATGAATAATAATCAATTATTGCAAATATAAAGATAAATAATTTTCCATCTAACAATGTATATTGTTGATGAATAATAGCAAAAATAAATGCTGAAATAAAACAAACTATCTTATTATTTTTAAATATAATAGTGAAATTATTAAATTTAAAATAAAATTTTAATAATTCATAGCTTTTTATTTCAATATAAACAGCTATAAGATATAAAAGAAACATTATTGCCCAAAAACATGAAATACTGGAAGTAATTCCTACATAGGTTATTACAATAATATGAAAAAATATTATTGTTTTTGTTTTAAATGAGTAGGTTTCTATATTGTTTGTCATAATCTTTCTCCTTAACGATGTCTTTTTTGTAGTTAACATATATGTCAATTCTAATATTAATCTTAGTTCTCCCACGAAACGAGTGGGTAATTAAGAAAAAGGTAATTTACCTAAAGCCAAAAAATAGTTTGGATTTTTTAAGAATATATATTTTGTTTTATTTAATAGGTCTTTGTAGTCTTTACTTTCTCTTTTTCTTATTTTATTTAGTTGTTCGTTTAATAATTTTATTATATGAAATTTATCAAATACTAATTTTGCTTTTGGAAAATGTTCTTTCGCTCCTGATTTAAAAGCTACTGACATATCCATACATATTGTTTTTATATCTGACTCTTTTCCTTTTTTTTCTATATATTTATTTTTAAATTCTTTAAATGTTTTTGCATCTTTTCCTTTTGCTATGAATACTACTTTTCCTCGTTCTACATCAACAAAATTTGTTACATATACATGGTTCTTTTTTCTTGCTATTTCATCTACTGATAATGTCTTTAT